>CAIYXE010000186.1 GCA_903930095.1 uncultured Hyphomicrobiales bacterium | reverse complement strand
GCCAATACTCCGTTTGTGGGTCTGTTGATGGCGCCCATTCCGCAATCAGAAGATAGGGCTCGTCAAGCGGCATGCCATGTGCTTCCCACGAGTTGCCCCGGGCATCGGCGGACAGATGACGCAGCCCTTCGACGGCCAGAGGTGAAGGGCTCAATCAGTCAACGGGAATGAGCTCAGGGATGACCGCGCCGCGCACCATGCTGGTCCGGTGGCGATTGCGCCAGCGCTCCGGCGTCTCGAACTCGCCCTGCCAGAGGCCCAGCCCGGACTTGCGTGCCGCAGCTTCTGCCGCTGCATGCTCCGTACCGTGGCGGCGGTAGGCGATGGCCCAGCCGCTCCGCACCATCTCGCGGTTGATGTTCACATCGCCCGCGCGGCATTCCGCGACGAGGCGGCCGTAGCGGTCCGTCTCGAGGATATCGCAGTCAAGTGTCTCTTCCCTGACCAGGCTGCGCAGGTGATCACGCGCGGCGCGCCCGCAGGCGAAGGGCTTGCCGTCCTTTCCCGTGCAGTTCTGGCGAAGTTCCGGCGCGTCGATGCCATGCAGGCGGTATTCCTGCTCGCCCTTGCGCAGTGAGTCGCCGTCGATGGCGGCAAAGCGGCCGGAGTCAGGCGACAGCCACCCCGTCCGGCTGACGGCAAGCGTCACGAGCGCGGCAAGCGCGATGAACACCAGCGCATCGGCGAGGCTGCGCAGGGGTGAGCGGCCGGCCTTGCGCCTTGTTCTCAAGGCGTGTGCTTGTCCCAGCGGGCTGCCGCATGCTCATCGCTGTCCCGGGCTTCGACCCAGCTTGCGCCTTCAGCACCCTCCTCGAGCTTCCAGAAGGGGGCCTTGGTCTTCAGCCAGTCGATGAGGAAGTGGCAGGCCGCGAAGGCGGCCTCGCGGTGGGCCGATGCGGTGATGACGAGCACGATGTCCTCGCCCGGTTCCAGCCTGCCGTAGCGGTGGATGATGAGCGAGGCATCGATGGGCCAGCGCGCCAGGGCTTCGGCCTCGATGTCAGCCAGGGCCTTTTCCGTCATGCCGGGATAGTGCTCCAGCGTCATGGCGCGCACATCCTCGCCGCCGGAGAAGTCGCGCACGGTGCCGAGGAACATCACCGTGCCGCCGATGCCGCGCTCTCCCGCCTTGAGGGCTGTGAGCTCTGCACCTGCATCGAAGGGCTGCTGTTGAACGCGTATCATGGCTGCAATGATGCCTTCATCTGGCCCGGGCTTCAATTGCCGGGTGGTATCACGCCCGGACGGAGCCGCGCGAAGCCGCCCTCCGGATTGTTCAGGATGTCGGGAATGTCCGGGTAGATGCGCGGTGCTGCCCAATTGCCCTGGACGATCACCGGCACCGGCAGGGGCGCGGTCTCGGGCGGCAGCAGCTCCGCCTTGAGGTCGAGCGCGCGGCGCAACAGGTCGACCGTGCCGGACAGCGACATCCGCAGACCCGGCGTGGCGAGCTCGCTCGCGCCGAGGGTGGCGAGGCCATCCGCCAGGCTCGCGGTGGCGCTCAGGCTGTCGACGGGTGTGCCGCCGGGCACGGCGGTCCAGCCGTCGAGGATTCTCTCGCGCACGGCGGTGACCATCCCGCCGATATCGCTGCCGGCGAGCTGCCCGCCGTTGAGCGACAGGCTGGCCGCCCCCTGAAGAGTGCTGACCAGCTCTTCCTGCGTCTGCCCCTGGGCGCTGAGCTCCAGCTTGAGGTTCCCTGTGCCGGACAGGGCCGTCACCCCCGCGAGTGCGCCGATGAGCGGCGCAAGGCTGGCATTCTCGGCGGTGATGCCAAGCGTGCCCGACGGCGGCAGGACGGCTGAATCGACCTGTGCCGTAAAGCTTGCCGTGCCACCGGTATCAAGGCGCGCGGCGCCGGAGGCTTCGAGCTTGCCGTCTGTCACCGTGGCGGCAAAGCGCGTGACGCCGCCCGTGAAGCTGCCGAAGGCCACCGTCCGCGCGATGATGCTCAGCTCCGCGTTGATGGCCCTCAAGGCCTGGACGGGCAGCACGGCGCGGCCCCACGCCCCCGGCCCGGCGCCAGCGGACGGCACCAGCGCATCGAGCCACAGTGTTTCCGCCTGCAGATTGGCCTGCAGTTTTGGCCGCTCGCCGCGGAGGTCGGCCACCACGTCGCCCGCGGCGCGGAACTGGCCCAGCGTCACGGCGGCATTGCGGATCGCATAGGCGCGGCCCGCAGTGTCGAGCGCGCCGTCGAGATTGAGCGGCGCCGGCAGCTTTGCGTCTTCGGCCAGCGGAATGCCCGCCCAGCGCGCCAGCGTGGCCGTCTCGCGGGTGGAAAGGCTCAGCGGCCCCGCGAGGTTCAGGACCTTGCCGGTCGAGAGCCTGCCGCTGAAGCTGGCGGAGGCCGCACCGCTTTCGATTGCGATCTCGAGCGGCGAGCCGCCCGCGTTGACGCGTGGCAGCGACCGGAGCTCCAGGTCGATGCGTGCCAGCTGGGACTTGATCACGGCCGTGCCGGTGAAGGTCACGCCGCCCTCTGGGGTGATCCGCAGCAGGCCATCGACGTTGGAGAGCCCGAGTGCCTGTCCGTTTCGTGCATCGAAATAGCGGAAGGAGGCCTGCTTCAGCGTGATGGCCATCTCCTGGCCGGTCCTCGCCTCGGGAAAATCCCAGCTGGCCTGGCCGCGCTCATCGATCAGCAGCGCGAATTCGGAGTCGTTCAGGGAGATGCGCGCGAGATCGGGCCGGCGCGCGAGGATCTGCCCGAAGCTGATGGGGATCACCAGCGTTCCGCCGGACAGCACGCCAGCGCTCGTGTCGGTGAGGCCGGCGAGCACGGGCTCCTCGATGCGGACCGACAGCGGCGAGAAGTCGAGATGGGCGCCACCCGTGGCCGAGAAGCCGCGCCCGAGCTGCTGTTCGGCGATCCTGCCCAGCGCCGGGACGACCCAGCCCGGCGAGAACACCACCCATACGATGGTTGCCACTGCGATCAGGGCAACCGCGGCGCCCACTGCCATCAATCCGCGACGGTCCATCGGAAACTCCTGAAATTGCGCCGCTTTTGGCCGGGACTTGCGGCCCTTCTGTGACATCAATAGACCCCTGATACCGAGCAGTTGAGATATGAGCCTTACATGACCGAACGCCCCTTGTGGACCCCCGATCCGGCCCGTGCCGAAGCCTCCGCCCTCTGGCGCTTCATGCAGCCCCTGGGCCTGCGGAGCTTCGAGGAGGTGCTGCGCTTCTCGGTCGAGCGGCCGGAGGATTTCTGGAGCGGGGTGTGGGACTTCTGCGCGGTGAAGGCTGAGACGCGCGGCGAGCGGGTACTGGCCGATGGGCACCGCATGCCGGGCGCACGCTTCTTTCCCGATGCGCGGCTGAATTACGCCGAGAACCTGCTGCGCCGGAACGACGAAACCGATGCGCTGGTGTTCCGCGGCGAAGACAAGGTGCAGCGCCGCATGAGCTGGGCCCGGCTCAACCAGGACGTGGCGCGTCTTCACCGCGCCCTTGCGGCGGCAGGCATCAAGGCTGGCGACCGGGTTGCCGCCATCGTGCCGAACATGCCCGAGGCGATCGTGTGCTTCCTCGCCGCATCCTCACTGGGCGCCATCTGGTCGTCCTGCTCGCCTGACTTCGGCGAGCGCGGCATCCTCGACCGCTTCGGCCAGATCGCCCCCCGCGTGCTCATCACCTGCGACGGCTACTACTATGGAGGCAAGACCATCCGCATGGCGGACAAGGCGGCGAATGTGCTGAAGCAGCTGCCGTCCGCCGAAAGGATTCTCGTCATCGACTATATCGGCGAGGCGGAGGAAACCGCAGGCGCGCTTTCCGGCGGCGAGACGCTGGCAGCATTCATGCAAGGCCACAGCGCAGCACCCATCGCCTTCGCGCAGCTGCCCTTCGATCATCCGCTGTACATTCTCTATTCGTCCGGCACCACAGGGGTTCCCAAGTGCATCGTGCATTCGGCGGGCGGCATCCTGCTGAAGCATCTCAGCGAGCACGTGCTAAACACGGGCACCGGTCCCGGCGACAGGCTGTTCTATTTCTCGACCTGCGGGTGGATGATGTGGAACTGGCTGGTCTCCGGGCTTGCCGCGGGCGCCACGCTTCTCCTCTATGACGGCTCGCCCTTCCACCCGTCGGGCCAGGTGCTGTTCGACTATGCCGACGCGGAGGCGATGACGATCTTCGGAACCTCCGCCAAATACATCGACGCCGTGAAGAAGAGCGGGCTGGTGCCGCGCGAGACGCATGTTCTCCGCACCCTCAGGGCCATGCTCTCGACGGGCTCTCCCTTGAGTGCGGAGAGCTTCGACTTCGTCCATGCGGACATCAAGGCAGACATGCAGCTGGCCTCGATCTCGGGCGGCACCGACATCTGCGGCTGCTTCGTGGGCGGCAATCCGCTGTCTCCCGTCTGGCGCGGCGAGATCCAGGGTGCGATGCTGGGCATGGCGGTCGACGTCTATGACGAGGCGGGACAGCCGCTCCGGGGCGGCAAGGGCGAACTCGTCTGCGTGAAGCCGTTCCCCTCGATGCCGGTGATGTTCTGGAATGATCCTGACGGCGCCAAGTACCATAACGCCTATTTCGCGCGCTTTCCCGGCATCTGGTGCCATGGCGATTTCGCGGAGATCACGGCGCATGGCGGCATGATCATTCATGGCCGGTCGGATGCGACGCTGAACCCGGGCGGCGTCAGGATCGGCACGGCGGAGATCTATGCCCAGGTCGAGCAGGTGCCGGAGGTGATCGAGGCGCTGGCCATCGGCCAGGACTGGGACAATGACGTGCGCGTCGTGCTGTTCGTGAGGCTGCGCCCTGGCGTGGCGCTCGACGAGGCGCTTGTTGCGCGGATCAGGGCGCAGATCCGTGCTGGGGCATCGCCCCGCCACGTGCCGGCGAAGATTGTGGCCGTGGCCGACATTCCGCGCACCAAGTCCGGCAAGATCACCGAGCTTGCGGTGCGCGACGTGGTGCATGGCCGCGCGGTGAAGAACAAGGAGGCGCTCGCCAATCCGGAGGCGCTGGACCTCTTTGTGGACCTGCCCGAACTCAGGACGTGATGTGCGGTTCCTGGAAGGTGCGTGAGAGCAGGATCACCGGCAGCAATCCGGCCGCGACGATCGTGAGCGCGGGAAGGGCGCTTTCCTCCAGCTCGCCCATCGAGGCCAGGACGAAGACGCTGGTGGCCAGGGTCTCGAAGTCGAAGGGCCGGAGGATCAGCGTCGCGGGAAGTTCCTTCATGCAGTCAACGAAGACGAGCAGCCCTGCCGCAACCAGGGCCGGCCTCAGAAGCGGCAGGTGAACTTCGAAGAAGGCGCTGACGGGACCGCGCCCCAGCGTCCTCGCGGCAGCGGCGACGTTGGGCGTTACCTTCTGGAGCCCCGATTCAAGAGTGCCGAAGGAGATGGCGAGGAAGCGCACCACATAGGCGAAGACGACGGCCGCGATCGAGCCTGAGAGCAGGAGCCCGGTCGAGATGCCGAAGGTCTCCCGCATGAAGCCGTCAACCGCATTGTCGAAGCCGGCAAGCGGGATGAGCACGCCGATGCCCAGCACCGTGCCAGGGATTGCATAGCCCATGCTGGTGATGCGGATGACGTTGCCCGTGAAGCGCGATCGCATGGCGCGGTTGGCATAGCCCAGCACCAGGCCCAGCGCGACCGCGATTGCCGCCGCAAGCCCTGCCAGCATCAGCGAATGGTAGACTGCCCTGAGATAGGGAATGGACAGGGCCTGGTCGAGGCGTGACGCGGCGAAGGCCAGCAGCACCAGCGCGGGGATGATGAAGCCGATCACGATCGGTGTCGCGCAGACGATCACTGCCAGGACCCGCTGCCAGCCGTTGAGGCGGATGCGGTCCGGCTGCCGCGGGCGCTGGGACGGCAGCACGAAGGACTGCCGGCGCCTCGCCGTCCGCTCGACCCAGACGAGGACGAAGATGAAGAGCAGCATGACGGCGGAGATCTGTGCTGCCCCGCCGAGGTTACCATTCGTGATCCATGTCGTGTAGACGCCGAGGGTGAGGGTGTTGACCCCGAAGAAGCCCGCCGCGCCGATGTCGTTCAGGCATTCCATCAGCGCGAGCGATACGCCAACCGCGATGCCGGGCCGTGCCAGGGGCAGCGCCACGTTGCGGAACGCGCCCCAGGGCGTGCGCCCCAGCGCGCGCGCCACTTCAAGCTGGGTGGCGGGCTGGCGGATGAAGCTCGCCCGCGCGGTGAGGAAGACATAAGGGTAGAGCACCATGGAGAGCACGAAGATCGCGCCGCCCAGAGACCGGATCTCGGGGAACCAGTAGTCGGACGGCTTCGTCCAGCCGAACACGTCCCTGAGCCAGCTCTGCAGCGGCCCGGCGTAGCTGAGGAAATCGACATAGGCGAAGGCCACGATGTAGCCCGGCATCGCCAGCGGCAGCAGCGAGGCCCAGACGAACAGCGGCCTAAGGGGAAAGCGGCACATGGTGACGAGCCATGCGACGGCGGTGCCAACAGCGAAGGTGATGAGGCCCACGCCCACCATCAGCGCGAGCGTGCGCATCACATAGCCCGGCAGCACGGTGGCGATCAGGTGCGGCCAGATGTTTTCGGTTGGCATCAGCGCCAGCACGATGATGGTGAGGACGGGAAGCCCCAGCGCAAGGCCGGTGACCAGTGCTGCGGCACTCAGCAGCCGCTCGCTCAGCGGCCGGGGCGGAGCCTTCAGCATGGGCAGTGCGTCGCCGGATGGCATGCCGTGCGCTATTCCGCCAGGACGCGTGTGGTCGGGAAGGTGATCTCGGCGAGCGTTCCCCGGCGGGGTTCGCTTGAGAGATTGAAGCGGGCGCGGTTCGCCTCCACCAGGGCCTTGGTCAGCGGCAGGCCGAGGCCCGTGCCCTGCACGTGCCGGCCTTCCGTCGCCACGCGGCCGAAGGGCTCCAGCGCGCTTCTGAGCTGGTCCTCGTCCATGCCGATGCCGCTGTCCTTGACCTTGAGCTTCAGTTCGCCGGAGGCGAGCAGCTGGGCGGAGATCACGACCTGGCCGCCGGGATCGGTGAACTTGATGGCATTCGACAACAGGTTCAGCATGATCTGGCGCATCGAACGGAGATCGGCCACCACGTTGGGAAGATCCGCCGGGAAGGACTTGCGCAGAACGACGCGGGCCGCGGTCGCCTGCTCGGACAGGAGCTTCATCGCCTGTTCCGTGACATCGCCCAGGCTGACGGCGGTGAAGTTGAGCTCGAGCTTGCCGGCCTCGACCTTCGAGAGGTCCAGGAGGTCGTCGATGAGGGACAGGAGATGCGCGCCGCTCGCGTGGATGTCCTGCACGTAGCCGCGGTATTTCTCGTTGTCGATCTCGCCGAAGCGGCCAAGCCGCATCACCTCGGAAAAGCCCATGATGGCGTTGAGCGGGGTCCTCAGCTCATGGCTGACGCTGGCGAGGAACTCGGATTTCTGGCGGCTGGTTGCTTCCGCGCGGTCCTTCGCCTCACGCAGGTCCGACTCGGTCTTCTTCCACTGCGTGATGTCGCGCACCACCGCGCAGAAGGCGGCCTGCGAGCGCGGCGCCTGCAGCTTGCCGATGGTGAGGAAGAGCGGCACCGTGCCGCCCTGGGCCACCTGTGCTGTTACCTCCCGGCCATCGTTGAAGACGGACGCCAGGCCCGGGCCCTGCAGTGCCGCGAGATAATCCCGCACCGTCTTGCGGCTCTCGGGTGCGAGAAGGTCGAGGAAGGGCTTGCCCGCAACCTCGGCGATGCGCTGGCCGAAGATCGCCTCCGCCCCGGCGCTGAAGGTGTGGATGCGGGCCTCCTGATCGAGCGTGATGATGCCGTCGGCGGCGGTGTCGAGAATGGCCCGCAGCTCCTGGTCGGCCTCGGACGGCCCGTGGCGGAGGGGGAGCTGGATCACGTCGGCTGAGGGCCTGGGGGGAGCTGCAGGCGGCGTCTCCGGCGTGGCCGAAGGCTGCGGATCGGCTGCAGCAGGCGCGTCCGCCTCCACCGGGCTCAGCACGAACTGCCGCGCAGGGCCGCCGAGCCAGGGGATGACCGTCATCTGCACGCCCGCCCGGACGAGGCGCCCGCCATCGGCTGCGATGCCGGCGGGCGGCAGGGACTGGCCGAGCCCGCCGAAATGGCTCTTGAGGCTCGCGTCATTGATCACGTCTTCCGCGGTTTCATAGCCGAAGAGCAGGGCCGCCGCGGGATTGGCGAAGAGCAGTTGCCCGTCCTTGGCCACGAGCACGGCATCGCTCCGGTTCTCGAGCGGGATGCGGACCTGGTCTGGAACATGCTGCAGCGTGCGCCGGGCTGCGGGAGCAGGCGGCGGGGTTGGGGCTGGCGGCGCGGCCTGGCGCGGGGGCAACTGCCTGATCCCGTCCTCGAGGGTCTTGCCCAGCCGCTCGAAAACAGCAGCATCGGCGTCCGGCAGGCGTTGCGCGGCAGGAATTGGCGGTGCTGGCGGGGCAGGCGCTGCCACTGCCACGGCCGGTTCTGCTTCCGGCCGGGCTGGCGCTTCCGCTGTGGCGGTCAGGCGGCGCTCCAGGGCGCGCCGCTCCGTCACATCTTCCATCATGACAAGGGCGAAGGTTGCGGTCTCGACGCTGTCACGGTTGAGGCGTGAAAGGGTGAGGCGGATGTCCCGGCGTCCCAGCCTGACGGCCAGGGACCGGGTCAGGGCGACGGTTCCGGCAGCCTCGGTGCGGTTCAGCAGGTCTCCGGCAAGGGCGCCGTCGGCGAGGACCGCCGCGAGACTGGCCTGCTGGTCCGGGCCGAGCAGCGCCAGGGCGGACCTGTTCAGATGGCGGAAGGAGCCATCACGGGTTGCGAGGCCGGTTGCGGCGGGCAGGAGTTCGAAGGCTTCGGTGATCTCCTTCGCCGTCTGCGCGGCCTCCCCGGCGGCATCCTGCTCAGCCACCACGAGAAGCCCCGACCGGCCGTCCGGCAAGGCATGGACCATCATCCGGCAGGCGATGGGGGCGGCGGCCCCCGCGGAGGGAAAGTGCAGCAGCGCTTCTTCGGCATGTCCGCGGGTCAGGGTGCGGGCGGTGCCCACGATCCGCCGGACGCCGGGCTCGTCGAGGCCGAAGGGCCGGTCAAGCAGGTCAAAAAGGGACTCGCCGCCGAAAAAACCAATTCCGGGAGGGTTTGCCCAGACAATCCGGGCGCGGGCCGGGTCCCAAAGCCAAGCCGCCTGGGAAACGTCCCGCAGGTCATCCAGCGTGGGGGCTGCCATGTCCGCCAACTCTTCACCCTTCCGTTCGGCCCATCTTTACGATGGCTTAACCAAAAAACGAAATGAATTCACCCTGATTGCCGGTGCACCACCGGCTGGTCCTGCTGGCGTGGTTAATCACCAGCGCGCCGCAACATTTATGTTGCACTGCACCATAAACTGTTCTATATGATCACCATCAACGGCGGATCCAAAGCCGCCCAGAGGAGATGGATCGATGACCACCAAGAAGGCAAAACCCGAACTCCACAGCGAAGCCCAGGCCCAGGTTGCAAGCTTCGCCCAGAAGACCGTCGATCAGGCGCAGGCCGCCTTCGAGAAGGTCAGCGACGTGGCGCACAGCAATGTCCAGCTCATGGACGAAGCCGCCAACGCCTACAAGAACCGCGTCACCGACATCCAGCTGAAGACGATGGAATTCGCCCAGCTGAACCTCAATGCCGGCTTCGCCTTCGCGCGCAAGCTCGTCGCGGTTCGCGATCCCGCGGAGGCGATGAACCTGCAGCAGTCCTTTTTCAAGGAACAGGCTGAAGCCTTGCAGCGCCAGGCTTCAGAACTGGGCGAGCTGTCCGTGACGCTGGCCAAGGAATCGATGAAGCCGATTCAGGACACGATGACCAAGTCCTTCGCCGGCCTCTCCAAGGCCACCGCGGCCTGACGAAACGAAAGCAGGATCAACCGGCGATCTTCCTCCCCGCCGGACGTTCCGGTCGAAGGCCCGCTTCACAAGCGGGCCTTATCCGTTTTGCTGTCTTGAAATCGCCTGCGTCAGGAGCTAGGAAAGCCGCAGCGCAAGCGGGCATGCTCCTGGCGCTAGCCGTGATGCCGCCTTAGCTCAGTTGGTTAGAGCACTAGATTGTGGATCTAGGGGTCGCCCGTTCGAACCGGGCAGGCGGTACCACTTTCCCGTCAATGGCCGGGGCCAGTTTGCGCCAGAAACACTTCAGAGGCCTGCAGCTCTTCCTCGATGGTGCCGAGCTGAAAGATCAGCGCCCTGATGTCACGCTCGTCGTGGATGCGGCCCATGGCCATCCGCAGGACATGCAACTGTACCCTCACCCGGGCGAAGGCATCGTGAAGTTCGGCCATCGCGGACCCAAGGTCGGCACTATCGTTCATGATGCACCTTCCAGGTTCTGGGTTTCCTTGCGAGGCCAATGCTGCTCAGAATTTGGGCAGAGCGCCACACATCACATCCAAAGCATAGCGCCGATTCTGTCGCAAAGGAAGAATCGAAACGTGAGCGCATCTCGCGACGTGGAAAGCCGGTTGCGGGGGGGGGGGGCTATAGCGTCTCATCATGCTTCTTCCTTCGGCCTCAATACCACGGGCCACAGCCTGTCCGGCCACCTGGCGGCATGTTGACCCCGGGCGTTGTCGGGCTGAGCTTTCCCCCAACGTCGCGGCCTTCTGGATTGCGCTGCCGGCCAAGTGCCGGTTCCGTCAGGCCAGGCCACCGGCACGTTCGATAAAGGCGACGACGTCATTGACACCCTTCTGGCGCAGCAGATCGGTGAACACGTAAGGTCTGGTCCCGCGCACCCTTCGGGTGTCGCTTTCCATCACATCGAGATCGGCCATGACATGCGGCGCCAGATCGGCCTTGTTGATGATGAGCAGGTCCGAGCGGGTGATGGCCGGGCCCCCCTTTCGCGGAATCTTCTCGCCCTGGCAGACCGAGATCACATAGAGCGAGATGTCGGCCAGGTCAGGCGAGAAGGTGGCGGCGAGATTGTCGCCGCCCGATTCGATGAAGATCACGTCGAGGCCGGGGTGGCGTTTCACCATCTCGTCAACGGCGGCGAGATTGATCGAGGCATCCTCGCGGATTGCCGTGTGCGGGCAGCCGCCGGTTTCCACGCCCATGATGCGGTCCTCCGGCAGTGCCTGCAGGCGGTTGAGGATCAGCGCATCCTCCTTGGTGTAGATGTCATTGGTGATGGCGGCGACGGAGTATCTCTCCCGCATCGCCTTGCACAGCTTCTCGGTGAGTGTCGTCTTGCCGGAGCCGACGGGGCCGCCAATGCCGACGCGCAGCGGGCCGTTCAGGGATCTGGTCATGTGCGGAACACGCGGCTCCTCTGGGTTTCGTGCTTCATGGCGGCAATGTCCGCCAGGAGGGTGATGGCGCCGAGGTCAGCGAGCGTCGCGGCGGCGGCGCGCTCCGCCGTCCGGGCGATGACGGGTGCCAGATCGCGCAGCACTTCGAGCCCTGCCGTCTGGCCAATCGGCACCAGGCGCACGGCGACGGAGGTGAGCGTTGCCGCGAAGCCCTGCAGATAGGCCAGCAGCGCATCGCGCCTGTCGATGCCCATCGCGGCGCAGGCGCTGCCCGCGGCGATGGGGTAGGCGATCTCGTCTTCATCCAGCGCCGGGGCCGCGAAGACGCCCGCCGCAATGCGGAAGGCGCGGCCCAGCTGCGACGTTTCAAGGTGGCGCTCACGCGAGGTGGCAAGGGCGAGGGCCAGCTCATTAAGGCTGGAGGCATCCTCCTCCCAGCATTGCGCGAAGAGCACGGCATCGTTCCAGCCGGAGCCTGCGGTGAGGAGATCGGTAATCCAGCCCTTGACGGAGGCAGCGTCGGCAACGGTGCCGGAATCGATCGCCCATTCAAGCCCGTGGGAATAGGCAAAGGCCCCCGTCGGGAAGGCGGGCGACATCCATGTCAGCAGGAGAAGAAGCTGGCGCGGTTCAGTGGTCATGGCTGTGATAGGCCCCATGCTCGGGTGCGAAGGGCTCCGTCACGTCGCAGACGGTTGCGCCCAGCTGTTCCAGCATGGCGCGGATGATGCGGTCACGCCTGAGCAGGATGCGCTCCGCCGCGATCTGTGCGGGCAGGTGCCGGTTGCCGATGTGCCAGGCGAGTTCAACGAGGTGGCCCGTATCGCGCGCTCTTACTTCCATCAACGATTCCGCGGCGGCGACCACTTCCGCCACGCGGCCATCCTCCAGCACCAGCCTGTCGCCCTGTTCGAGGCGCACAGGCCTCTCGAAGTCGATGAGCACGTCCTCGCCATTGCCCAGCGTGAGGCGCTTGCGCCGGATGTGGCGCTCGTCGGCATCGAGCGTCACGATGGTGAAGGGCTCATCGTGGAGCGCCTGCGCGCGCCGGAAGGATGTGGCGCGGAGCGTCATCAGTAGAGGAAATAGCGCTGCGCCATGGGCAGCACCTTGGCGGGCTCACAGGTGAGGAGTTCGCCGTCGGCGCGCACCTCATAGGTCTCGGGATCAACCTCGATGACCGGCGTTGCATCGTTGTGCACCATCGAGGCCTTGGAGAGGCCGCCGCGCGTGTTCTTCACCGCAACCAGACGCTTGGCCACGCCAAGCTTCGCGGCAAGGCCGTTGTCGAGCGCGGCCTGGCTGACGAAGGTTATGGAGGAATTCGCCATCAGCTTGCCAAAGCTTGCGAACATCGGCCGGTAGTGCACCGGCTGCGGCGTGGGGATCGAGGCATTGGGATCGCCCATGGGCGCTGCCGCGATCGAGCCGCCCAAGAGCACCATCTCGGGCTTCACCCCGAAGAAGGCCGGGTTCCACAGCACGAGGTCGGCGCGCTTTCCCACTTCGACCGAGCCCACCTCATGTGCGATGCCCTGGGCGATCGCCGGGTTGATGGTGTATTTCGCCACGTAGCGCTTCACGCGGTTGTTGTCGGCCGCGCCATCGCCCGCTAGGCTACCGCGCTGCACCTTCATCTTGTGGGCCGTCTGCCAGCAGCGGAGGATGACTTCGCCGACGCGGCCCATGGCCTGGCTGTCGGACGAGATCATCGAGATGGCGCCGAGATCGTGGAGGATGTCTTCTGCCGCGATGGTCTCCTTGCGGATGCGGCTTTCGGCGAAGGCGATGTCCTCCGGGATGCGTGGCGAGAGGTGGTGGCATACCATCAGCATGTCGAGGTGTTCGGCCACCGTGTTGATGGTGTAGGGCCTGGTCGGGTTGGTGGAGGAGGGCAGCACGTTCTTCAGGCCTGCCACCTTGATGATGTCGGGCGCGTGGCCGCCGCCCGCACCTTCCGTGTGGAAGGTGTGGATGGTGCGGCCCTTGAAGGCGGCGATGGTCTGCTCGACGAAGCCCGATTCGTTCAGCGTATCCGTGTGGATCGCCACCTGCACGTCATGCGCGTCGGCGACGCTCAGGCAATTGTCGATGGTGGCAGGGGTCGTGCCCCAGTCTTCGTGCAGCTTCAGGCCGCAGGCCCCGGCGAGGATCATCTCCTCGAGGGCTGCGGGAAGGGAGGCGTTGCCCTTGCCCATGAGGCCAAGGTTCATGGGGAAGGAATCCGCCGCCTCGATCATGCGCATGGTGTGCCAGGCGCCGGTGCAGGTTGTGGCGAGCGTGCCATGCGCCGGCCCCGTGCCCCCGCCCAGCATGGTGGTGACGCCGGAATAGAGCGCCTCCTCGATCTGCTGGGGTGCGATGAAGTGGATGTGGCAGTCGATGCCGCCCGCCGTGAGGATGCGCCCCTCGCCCGCGATGATCTCTGTCGAAGGCCCGATGATGAGGGTGACGCGAGGTTGCGTGTCCGGGTTTCCGGCCTTGCCGATGGCGGCGATGCGCCCGTCCTTCAGCCCCACGTCGGCCTTGTAGATGCCGGTGTGGTCGAGGATCAGCGCATTGGTGATGACGGTGTCGAGCGCGCCTTCGGCGCGCGTCGCCTGGGACTGCCCCATGCCGTCGCGGATCACCTTGCCGCCGCCGAACTTCACTTCCTCGCCATAGATCGTCAGGTCCTTCTCCACCTCGACGAACAATTCGGTGTCGGCGAGCCGCATGCGGTCGCCCACGGTGGGGCCATACATTGCGGCATAGGTGGCGCGGGAAATCCTGGCCATGTCAGAGCGCCCCCATGATCTTTTGCTGGAAGCCGTAGACGCGCCGCGCACCGCCGAGCGGCACGAGCCTCACCTCACGGCGCTGGCCGGGCTCGAAGCGGACCGCGGTGCCAGCGGCGATGTCGAGCCGGTATCCCCGGGTCCTGGGCCTGTCGAAGCGCAGGGCCTCGTTGGTCTCGAAGAAATGATAGTGAGAGCCGACCTGCACGGGCCGGTCACCGGTGTTCGCCACTTCCAGGGTGATGGCGGCGGCGCCCTG
>CAIYXE010000185.1 GCA_903930095.1 uncultured Hyphomicrobiales bacterium | reverse complement strand
TGGACCCGGACGTGCCGCTGATCGTGCCGGAAGTGAACCCGGACGCGATTGACGGCTATAAGGCCCGTAACATCATCGCCAACCCCAATTGCTCGACCGCGCAACTGGTCGTCGCGCTGAAGCCGCTGCACGATTTCGCCACGATCAAGCGCGTCGTCGTCTCCACGTACCAGTCGGTGTCCGGCGCGGGCAAGGAAGGCATGGACGAGCTGGATCGCCAGACCAAGTCGCTCTACTCGCTCGGCGACGTGCAGGTGAAGAAGTTCCCCAAGCGCATCGCCTTCAACCTCATCCCTCACATCGACGTCTTCATGGAGGACGGCTACACGAAGGAAGAGTGGAAGATGATGGTCGAGACCAAGAAGATCCTCGACCCCAAGATCAAGCTCACCGCCACCTGCGTGCGTGTTCCGGTGTTCGTCGGCCATTCGGAGGCGGTGAACATCGAGTTCGAGACGCCGCTCTCGGCAGAGGAAGCGCGCGAGATCCTGCGGGAGGCGCCCGGCTGCCTCGTCATCGACAAGCGCGAGAACGGCGGCTACGTGACGCCCGTCGAATGCGTGGGTGACTTCGCCACCTTCATTTCCCGCATCCGTGAGGATGCGACGATCGAGAACGGCCTGAACTTGTGGGTTGTTTCGGACAATCTGCGCAAGGGCGCCGCGCTCAATGCGGTGCAGATCGCTGAAAGCCTTATCAACCGCGGCCTCATCAAGCAGGCCGCCTGACCTCGATCACGCATGGTGCAGGCCGGAGGGGTGTGATCGCGCCCCTCGCCTTGCCGCATTTGCCGATGCCGCCTTCTCAGATTGAAACGCTGCCCCAGCAGGCGCAACCCAGAATGGGGCCCACCTTGCCTTGCTGCAGCAAAGCCACACAGGCGGTGGCACCCAGGGGCATCAGCCCCTCCTTGGGAAGCGAGATGCGCGCCGCCTCGCCCTTCCACATGCCGGCAGGAACCAGCTTGCGCACCACATTGGCATAGCTGGCCTCGCGGCCGGCCATCTCGCCCTTCTGGATCTTGACCGAGGCGCTCTCCATAACAGGCATGACCCAGAGGGTTGCCTCCTGCTCAACCGGGCCTTCGCCGATCTCGATCACCATTTCCTTGGCGGAATCGCTGATGGTGAGCGTCGCGGGCCAGCTTGCCCTGCGCGACTGGGAGAGAACGGCAAACACCTCAGAGCGCTGGTTTCCCACCATCTGCTTTTCGCCGTTGACGATCATCTGCGGCGTGAACACGTCCAAGCCGCCTCGCGCCTTGGCATAGTCATACTGGCGCTGCGAGAAATCCGGGCTGGCAAGCGTGTCCTTCCAGCCGAGATAGTCCCAGTAATCCACATGGAAGGTGAGTGCCAGAACACCAGGCATGCTTCGCAGTTCGGTGAGCAGCCGGTCCGCCGCCGGGCAGGACTTGCACCCCTGGCTGCTGAACAGCTCGACCACCACATCCACGGGCCGGCTCGCCCATACGGGAGAACCAGCCAACAACGCCGCACCGGCCCCCGCGCCAAGGGCGAGGGCGTTACGGCGGGATATGGGACTCGTCTGAAACATGCCGCCTATATGAACCAAACGGCCCGCGAGCACCACTCACGAGCCGTTCTGGCCTCTTCACGAATGCGTTTGCCGGTGTCAGGCCACCTTTGCAAGGTTCCGCAGCACGTAAGGCATGATGCCGCCGTTCTTGTAGTAATCGAGCTCGTCCAGCGTATCGATGCGGCAGAGAACCTCCGCCTGTACCTTTGAGCCATCGGCCCGGGTGA
>CAIYXE010000184.1 GCA_903930095.1 uncultured Hyphomicrobiales bacterium | reverse complement strand
GCCGCATCTTAATGATTGGTCGGAGTGAGAGGATTCGAACCTCCGACCCCCTGCTCCCGAAGCAGGTGCGCTACCAGACTGCGCTACACTCCGTCATTGGTCCGGCGCGGCTTATAGCGGCGCTTCCGGGACTAGGCAAGCACTTGATCCCCGTGCGGCCGGCCGCTGGGTCAGCCCTTGGCTTTCCGGCTCAGCACCTTGTGCGTCTCGGCCGACATCCGGGCAAAGGCCTTGCGGGCAAGCGGCGTCAGCCGCACATGCTTCGCCCTGCCGTCACTGGGGTCTGGCACGCACTTGATCCATCCCGTCCGCTCGAGTTCCGCAATGCGGGAGTATACTGTTGGCGCGGTGCCGAAGCCCGGTCCCTTCACAACGTCCGATACGTTCAGGGTCCTCTGCTGGGACTCCGCATCGCCGATGAAGCTTAGTATAGACCTCGAGGAAAGATCGAGCTGGTCCATGCCCGTTTGCGATTCGACTGTCCGGATCGCACGATTGATTTGGAATATCAGGTCATCAGAACGCGACATCAAAGATCCCGTAAACGTCAAGTAAAGTAGCGTTAGAGTTTAAGCCTCTCCAAATCGCAAAGATAGTGAATAAACAGGTTTTCTGGAGCGCTTTTCGAAGGTTTTCGCTGTTCAGTCAATCAGTCTGGCCATATTTGGCGGGAACAACTTGGCATAGGGTTGCAACGGTCCGTGAGGGCCGGGCGCCGGGCGCGGCTGGCCGCGGACCGGCAGGCGTGATTCGTCCACCGCGCTGGCCGCACAGGCCACTAGGCAAAACAGCTTCCTGTGGCTATAGGGGGCTCGCTGCTGGGGCGTCGCCAAGCGGTAAGGCAGCGGATTTTGATTCCGCCATTCGGAGGTTCGATCCCTCCCGCCCCAGCCAATCCGCTCAGCCACGCGCAGCATGGAAGCGGAGGTTGAAGAATCCGCGCAAGATCAAAAGCTTGAGCAAGATCTTGCCGCAAAAGCGGTTGCCAGCTTTGCCGGTCGTTCTCTAGGCGCGCGCGTCCACCCACGCACCCCCACGTGAATGCGAATCCACTGCCGCGCGGATGGCGGCAATCGAACGCAGGCCATCGGCGGCTGTCGGGAAATGGCAGGCGAGCGGATCGGGCGGACGCCCTTCACGCCTGGCGCGGATCACCTCTGCGAGATCGGCATAGATGTTGGCGAAGGCCACCAGCATGCCCTCCGAATGCCCGGTCGCGATCCTTGTGGCGCGCTCGGCTTCAGGCGAGAGGTTGCCGGACCCCCGCTCGATCACCTCGGTCCGGCCGTTGACCGGCGTCCAGTGGAGTTGGTCCGGCCACTGCTGCGCCCAGCGCAGGCCGCCTTTTTCCCCGAAGACGCGGATATTGAGGCCATGGAAGCTGCCAACGGCCACCGAGCTGGTCCAGAGGCGCACCCTTGTGCCGCCATCCATGCGCACATTGACCATGGCATCGTCCTCGAGCGACCGGCTGGGGATTGCCGAAACAAAGTCGGCGGCCAACTCCTTCGCATTCTGGCCAGACACATAGCTTGCCATGTGCAAGGCATGAATGCCGCAATCGGCGAACTGGCCGGAGATTCCCGCCTGTGCGGGATCGTAGCGCCAGCGCATGCGGGGATTGTCGGCGTCGGCGGCGTCGGCATGGAAACCGTGCGAGAATTCAACCACGATGAGCCTGACCTTGCCGAGGTCGCCTCGCGCCACCATCGTGCGCATGTGGCGGACGAGCGAATAGCCCGTGTATCCGTAGTTGACCGCGCAGACCGCGCCAGACCGCGCCGCCGCCGCCACGATGTCCTCCGCCTCATCGACGGTTACCGTCATCGGCTTCTCGCACAGCACGTTGATGCCTGCCTCAAGGAATGCCTTGGTGATGGCGTAGTGCGTTGCGTTGGGCGTGGCCACGGTCACGAGGTCGACGCGGTCCGGCCGGTCCCGCTCGCCCGCGAGCATCTCGCGCCAGTCGCCATAGGCGCGGTCCGGGGCCACGCCCAGCCGCTGCGCAAAGGCCCTGCCCCTGGCGGGATCAGCGTCGAGCGCACCTGCCGTCATGGTGTATTCGCCATCCATCGCCGTGCAGATGCGGTGCACGGGACCAATCTGGCTTCCCTCGCCACCGCCGATCATGCCCCAGTTCAGTCGTGCCATTGGAAATCCTGTCAGTTGAAGCCGATGGAACGCAGATATGCGCGATTGGCCCGGGCGTCGTCGACGGGTGATGTGGGCCCCGCCGGATCGCAGTCCTGCTCTACCGTGCACCAACCCTCGTAACCCGCGTCCAGAAGAAGGCGGCGCACGGCATGGAAGTCGGTGACGCCCCGGCCGAGATTGCAGAAGATGCCCTGGCCACAGGCATCGTAGAAGCCGGTCCGCTTCGCCACGACATCCGCCTTCACGGCGGGGTCAATGTCCTTGAAATGGACATAGGCAATCCGTGCCATGTGCCGCGCCATGAAGGCCACGGGGTCGAAACCGGCGTAATGCGAATGCCCCGTATCGAGGCAGATCTTCAGCACGGCAGGGTCAATGTCGGCGAGCAGGCGTTCGACCTCCTGCTCGAAGTCGATGAAACCCGCGGCATGCGGGTGGATGGAGACTGTGAGGCCATAGTCCTCCGTTCCCATGCGTGCGATGTCACGGAAGCGGGAGGCGAAGGAGGCCCATTCGTGCTTGTCCATCTGCTGGGCTTCAGCCGGACGGCCCGCGGTCGGCGCCCGCCGCGGCGATATCGAATCGATCAGCACGAGGTGGCGCGCGCCATGCGCCACGAGCGCCCGGCAGGTGCGCACCGCGGCATCCTTGACCTCGTCCCAGCTGGCTGGATCGTGAAACGGCCGGAAGACCACTCCCCCGATCAGGGTGAGCCTGCGTTCGGCCAGCGCAGGGCCGAGAATGCCCGGGTCCTCGGGCATGAAGCCGATGGGTCCCAGTTCGATCCCGTTGTATCCGGCGTCGCGGCACTGATCGAGCACGCGCGTCCAGGGCGGGTTGCGGGGGTCGTTTGCAAATTCCACGCCCCATGAACAGGGGGCATTTCCGATCCTGATGCTCATGCTGGTTGCGGTTCTCCTGCAATGGGTTCGACATCAACCCAGCCGCGGCGTTCCTGTGACGTCCAGGCCGCGTCGATGATCTGGTTCACCATGTG
>CAIYXE010000183.1 GCA_903930095.1 uncultured Hyphomicrobiales bacterium | reverse complement strand
TAATGTCATTCGCAGCACCCGGCTGACGTAGGACGGATTGATGTTCTCGGCTCCGGCGATTTCCTCAATGGTGGCGTAGTCTCCGGTCTCCAGCAGTTTTCGCCACCGGAAGCCGCGGGCGAGGGCCTTCAACAGGGCGCTGTCCAGCCGCGCCCTCGTCACCGGTGCCGTCGTGGCCCCGTCCGGCGTGATGACCAGTTTCCGCCCACCACGCTTGCGGATGGCGAACGGCACCGTGACGGTAACGGTCTGCTCGGTCATGCCGCCGCCTTCCGTCCCTTGCCAGTCGTCATGCCGACCTCAGCCACCACCTGCGCCAGCCCCTTGTCCCGGAGCCGCAACTTCAGACCGTCGGTGCCGATGTCCACGCGCTCGATCAGCAACTGGATTATGCGCGCCTGCTCGACGGGGAAGAGTTCCGTCCACAGCGGATCAAGAGCCGCCAGCGCCGCGCGCACCTCGTCCTCCGCCAATCACTGACATTCCGGCTGGGCGGCGCGCCATGTGGATATCACCACCTCTGGTGCACGCAGCATGCCGCGGATTCGACCGATCACGGCAGCCTCGATCTCCGCCGCGGGCACCCGCGCCACGGGGCATTTGCCCGCGCCATGCTTCAGGACGGTCTGGCTGACATATTAGCGGTCGAGGCGACTACCGGTAGTTAAGGCGTAGTCTGCTTTGAAAAAGCTATTTGTCCATCGAGATGAGGTCATGCTTAGACATGATGTAGATCCAGAGATAACTTGATCATGTCATGATTGGCGCTAAGCAGTTTATAGGACTGCAGCCTCGCAAGATTGTAGAGAAGTCTTGAAGCAATATCAGGGTTGCCTTTCATCAGTTTCGCGAGCCCGTGACGCGACATTGCGACAAGCTTGGCGTCGGAAGCCGCAATGTAATCCGTTGCCCTCACTCTTCCTGTCAGCATAGCTATTTCACCGATCACTTGACCGGAGACGATTTTCGACGACGGCAACGCGCCATCCAACCGCTTCTCCAGAACCTCACCATCAATAATGATGAACATTTCGTCTTGTATTTGCGCCGTACTGATAATGGCCTCCCCAGTCGTAAACTGGAGCACTCTGCCTGAACCGATGATCTTCCTTGCGTCTTCTGCAGTCAGGGAATCGAAAATTCCTGGAGCCTTAAGGCTACGCCCACGATTGCTGTCGTTACCGCCTGACAGCAGAGGCTCCAGGGCCTCCTCCTCAACAGTGGACAGGAATGGTTGAATTGATCCGCCGTAGTTGTCATAAAACCATCTGACGGAAGAGTGCTGGTCACTGCACAACTTCTTCCTCTCAAGGTATCTGTAAGCCGGTGACCTCACGCTCTTCAAATACTCCCAGTCCCGCGTGGCAAGAACGATCGGGGCCCATATGCCGTTATCGTCGCTGAAAAGAGGGGAATAGATACGAAATCCGAGTTGAGAATAAAAATCATAGAGCTGAGGCGCACACCATGCAAACACGAAGTGAATGTCGTCTTCTATGAGGTCTTCGAACATCTTTGCCGTAACAAGATACGCGGCAAGCGATCCTCTATGGGCCGGAGAAATTGCAAATTTCGTGGAGATAGCCAAGGAACCGGCGCCGCTATTCAAGAAATTCTGAATATCCAGAGCAGATGAAATGCTCTTTGGCAGCTTGCTAGAGAAATCAGAATCGCGATCATAGACAGAGCGGCAAGTTGCGATCGCATCTCCGTCTTTGATGGCGACATAGATTCTTGCTGTCTCATCGAACTGATCAGTATAAAGTTCATTTTGATGATCGATTGCTTCGTCCTGAACACCAATCTCGGCGCCATAAACCTGATAGCGCAGGCGAAATGCCTTCTTGGCAATCTCGTCTGTAGACCGGCAGCAAACTATCTCCATGCTTTTCTCCTGTAGTAATCCGCTTCTTCGGCGATTTTGCAGTTTTATTGATTCATGTCTGCGTGATGAACTACCTGATCCTGATTGATTGATGTGTCCGTGCACAAGCTTTCAGGAAATTTCTTCGGAGGATTGCGTGCGAGAAATACGCGTTCCGACGTTACGTAATAGGCAGCAGCGATAGCAGGAGCGCCAAAGACAACAGCGCCAATAGCATTGCCAACAAGAGCACCCTGCCAACCACCCCATTCCGCGCCAAAATGGACGAAAGGAACAGTTCCAATAGTCACGCGACCCCAGCTGAAGATCGCTGAGAGCTTCGGATGGCCGAGATTGTTGAAAGCAGAATTGGCGATGAAGAGTGCGTCCACAAAAATCCAGCTGATGGCTATGAAGGAACAAAAGAATACGATCTCCTGATTGGCCGTACCGACGGCATTGAACGCCGTCGCGATGTCGGAGGAGAACGCGTAAAGTACCAGCGATGTGCAGATCGTATAAATTGTTGCCATGAGCAGGCTTTGTGTCAAGGTTCTGCGTACGCGCTGGAAATGGCCTGCTCCGTAGTTTTGTCCGATCACTGGCCCAACGGCGCTTGACAGCGCAAGAGCGATCCCAAAGGCAACTGGCATGAGGCGAGAAATGACGGCAAAGCCCGCCACGGCCTCATCGCCGAAACCTGCAATGACGTGGGTCATGTAGGCATTTCCCAGTGGCACGGTGAGTTGGCTGAGGCATGCGGGATAGGCAATTGTCCAGATATCAGCAATGTCCCGCCGCAGGCCAGAAAGCCGCAGGGGGTCGAGGAAGCGATGCACCTTCACAATCCCGTGTAGGCCTATACACAGAGCCGTGAGATAGCCCAGCACAGCCGCAAGGGCGGCGCCTTGTATGCCGATGCGAAGCCCGAAGATCAGCATGGGACCGACGGCGATGGTTACAAGGGCCATGGCAAGCGTGACATACATGGCGCGCCGTGCATCACCCAGCCCTCTCAGGATCGCAGACAGGCACAGCGATCCCCCGAACAGGATGAGCCCCGGGCTCACAGTCCAGACGTAGCTCTGAGCGAGGTCCTTCGCCTGCCCAGTTGCGTTCATCAGGGAGAGCAGTTCATCCGAAAACAACACCACGATGAGGCTGACAAGTGTGGATGACAGTAGCGCGAAAAGCAGGGAGCTCGTGGCATAGCCTCGAGCCCGTGCGATATCACCCGCTCCGATGCCTCGCGAAACCAGGGCGGAGGTCGCCACACTCGTGCCCAGGCTGACAGAAAGCGCGAAGAAAATGACGCTTGACGCATATCCCATCGCCGCGGTTACGGCGGTCTGCTTCAGGAGGGCGAGGAAGAACAGGCTGGTGAGGTCGACAAGAAACAGCGCCATGATGCCGACTGCGCCTGTCATCGTCATGACGAGCACATGAGAAGCGATTGATCCCGATGTGAACCGCGGGCTTCTTGCAGTACCGTAGTCCACCCTCCCCCCTGCTTCCATGGCTACCTGTTTCGAATGTGGACGCGGGACGTTGCCCTGCGAGGGTCACGCCCGCGAAGCCGCTGCGCCAAGAAAACGGCATTGACCATCAGGCAGGAATACGCACAAGGAGTTCCTTGAAGCCACGCACGAAGGCAGATCGAAGCCTGACTGGAGTGCCCATGACCTCAATGAGTGGAAACCGCGTCAGAATCTCCTCCCAGAGAATTCGGAGCTGCATCTCCGCCAGTCGATTGCCGAGGCATCGGTGGACTCCGAAGCCGAAGGATAGGTGCTGGCGGGCCCGGGCTCTATCGACGACGAACCGATCGGCATCATTGATGGCACTCTCATCGCGATTGCCGGATAGATACCACATCACGACTTTTTCCCCCGCCTTGATCCGTTTCCCACGTAGTTCGACGTCCTTGACAGTGGTGCGCCGCATATGTGCCAGCGGGGTTTGCCATCGGATGATTTCGGGTATGAGCGTTTCAATCAGGGCTGGGTTCGCACTGACCTTCGCCCACTCAGTTGGGTTCTCAGACAGTGCCAGTAACCCGCCGGACATCGAGTGCCGCGTCGTGTCGTTGCCTCCCACGATCAGCAAGACGAGGTTTCCCATTAGCTCCCGTGTGGACATGTTCTGGGTCTCGGGGTTGTGCGCGAGCATGGAGATGAGATCATGAGCGGGATTTTCTTTGCCTTTCCTGATTACGCATGAACTTCAGCCAGCTTTAGCAGGCGATACGGCATTGGAGGGGTTCGTACCGCAGCCCAAGAGAGGC
>CAIYXE010000182.1 GCA_903930095.1 uncultured Hyphomicrobiales bacterium | reverse complement strand
TCACCGAGCAGGAAACCGTAGGTCATGTTGCCAGCCAACACGGCCTGGGTGCCGCCGAGAAATTCATGCAGGAGGTCCTTTGGAGAACCTACTGGAAGGGTTGGCTGGAGATGCGCTCCGGCATATGGCAGCGCTTCCTCGAGGAACGCGACCGGCAGCGTCAGTCTCTTCGAGACGGCAGCAGCCTTGCCAGAGCAGAGGCGGGCTCGACGGGGATCGAGGGGTTCGACGACTGGGGGCGCGAACTGGTCCAGACGGGCTATCTGCACAATCATGCCCGCATGTGGTTCGCATCGATCTGGATCTTCACGCTGCGCCTGCCATGGGCGCTTGGGGCCGATTTCTTTCTGCGCCACCTGATCGACGCGGATCCCGCGAGCAACACGCTGTCATGGCGATGGGTCGCCGGGTTGCAGACGGCCGGCAAGACCTACCTCGCGACAGCGGACAACATTTCCCGCTACACTGATGGCCGGTTTGCGCCGAAGGGGCTGGCCCGGGAGGCCGTGGCGCTCACGGAACATCCCATCCCGCCACCGCGTGCGCTACCGCAGGCGATGGCAGCGCGCCTTGATGAGCCGTCTATTCTGCTCGTGACGCATGAGGACCTCAATCCGGAATCCTTGTTCTCTGACACCTCACGTTTCGCCGGGGCAATGGTCGCTGCCGTTCCTGGGCTGTTGTGGGGGGAGGGGGCGCGCCGCTTAGTGGGGAACGCGGCAGTGGACTCATCGGCGCGCATGACCGCTCATTTCAAGTGCCCTGCTGCGGTGGTGGACCGGCTGGATGCAGAAGCGCTGGTGGCAGCTGCAAGGGCGACTGACGCACGCCAGATCGTAACGGCCCATGCGCCAGTAGGGCCTGTGGCGGATGCCCTCGCGGTAATTGCTCCCGCGCTCGCGGTGGAAGGCATAACGCTGGCACAGGTGCGGCGCAGCTGGGATGATGCCTTCTGGCCGCAAGCGAAAAAGGGATTTTTCGCGTTCAAGGAACACATCCCGCAACATCTGCGTGAGTTGGGCGTCGCATGACCTCGCCTCTCAACGTCGTCTGGTTCAAACGGGATCTGCGCGTGGCTGATCACCGGCCCTTGTCGCTTGCTGCAGCCAAGGGTCCAGTCCTTCCGCTTTACATCGTGGAGCCCGGCCTCTGGGCTGAGCCGGACGCCTCCGGGCGGCAATGGGCTTTTGCCTCCGAGTGCCTGGCCGAGCTGCAGCGTGATCTTGCTGCACGTGGCCAGCCACTCTGCGTGATGACGGGTGACGTCGTCTCGATCCTCCGTCGCATTCACGGCTCGCATGGCATTGCCGCACTGTGGAGCCACCAGGAGACAGGCAATGGGTGGACCTATGCGCGTGATCTCAGGGTTGCGGACTGGGCCGGGGATGCCGGTGTGTCATGGCATGAGTTCCGCCAGTTTGGCGTGATCCGTGGCCTGCCTTCACGCGACGGTTGGGCGAAGTCATGGGACCGTGAAATGGGCGAACCCGTCACCCGCGCTCCGGAAAGCCTTCAGCCCCTATCCGGTGATTGGCCCGTGCACATCCCTTCGGCCGGAGAGCTCGGTCTTGCGGACGATGCCTGTCCCGGTCGCCAGCGGGGCGGACGGATGGCCGCACTCTCTACACTGCGAAGCTTTCTCGAGGAACGGGGCCGTGATTACCGCTTTGAGATGTCGAGCCCGCTCACTGCATTTGCGGCTTGCTCACGCCTCTCGCCCCACCTGACCTGGGGCACCATCTCGATGCGTGAGGTGGCGCAGGCGAGTTGGGCGCGGATGCGCGATGTGAGCCGCGCCAGCGACTACCTTTCGAGGAGCTGGCGTGCCTCGCTCATCTCATTCATGGGCCGCCAGCACTGGCATTGCCATTTCATGCAGAAACTCGAAGACGAACCCCGCCTCGAGTTCGAGAACCTCCATCGTGCCTATGACGGTGTCCGGACTGGCCCTCCCGCTTCGCATCGGCTTGCCGCGTGGTGTGACGGCCTGACGGGCTATCCGTTTATCGACGCCTGCATGCGCGCGCTTGATCAGCATGGCTGGATCAATTTCCGGATGCGGGCCATGCTGATGTCCTTCGCGAGCTATCACCTGTGGCTGCCGTGGCGTGAAACCGGGCTCCACCTGGCGCGGAAGTTTGTGGACTACGAGCCCGGCATTCACTGGCCGCAGGTCCAGATGCAGTCAGGTACGACCGGCATCAACACGATCCGCATCTACAATCCGGTGAAGCAGAGCCTTGATCAGGATCCTGATGCCCGTTTCATTCGCGCCTACGTGCCTGAGCTGGCGGCCGTACCCGATGCCTTCGTTCATGAGCCGTGGCGCTGGCAGTGGGCCACGGACCTGGCCTATCCCGCACCGATCGTCGACAATGCAGGCGCCATGCGTGCCGCACGTGAGGCTCTGCACGGCCTTCGAAAGGCGTCGGGTCATGGACATGTGGCGCAAGAGATCGCCGCGAAACATGGAAGCCGAAGGGCCGGCATACCCATGACGGGGCGCAACAAGGCATCGGCGCGCCAGCTTGCCGCCGATGCGCAACTCAAGCTCGACCTATGATAAAGTGTCACGACGCATGCTGACCGACCCGCGCATTTCCAGACTTATCACCCTGGTAGCAGGTGCCCTTCGGCCGCCGTCTGGCGTGGGCCGGATCGCGCTCGCCCTCGCCCTCGGCGTGCTGTGCCACAGCCTGTTTGCGGCTGCGGTGCTGGCCATGATGGCCGCGATGTTCTTTGGAATGAGCGAGAGCTTCGGTGCGGTGCCATGGCCATGGGCGTTGTTGGCCAACGCCGCCCTGGTCGTTCAGTTTCCGCTGGTCCACTCACTGCTCCTGACCGGACGCGGAGGGCGGGTTGTGACCCGTCTGATACCTGGTCCACATGGTACGACACTCGCAACGACCACTTATGCCATCATCGCGTCGGCACAACTGCTGGCGCTGTTCGCCTTGTGGACGCCGTCCGGAATCGTCTGGTGGCGCGCCGAGGGTTTCATGTTCTGGGCAATATCCACTGCCTATGCGGCAAGCTGGCTCTTGCTGTTGAAGGCCAGCTTTGATGCGGGGGCAGAGGTCCAGTCGGGTGCGCTTGGCTGGATGTCTCTCATGGCGAGAAAGCGCCCCATCTTCCCCGATATGCCCACCGAGGGTCTCTTCCGCCTGATACGCCAGCCTATCTATGTTGCCTTTGCGCTGACGCTCTGGACGGTGCCCGTCTGGACACCCGACCAGATGGTGCTTGCCGTCTGCTATACGGCCTACTGCCTGTTCGCTCCGCGGCTGAAGGAGCGGCGTTTTGCAAGCCGTTATGGAGGCCATTTCGAAGCCTATCGCGCTTCAGTTCCCTATGTGGCGCCTCGATTGCGCTGTGGGAAGTCCGCCGGCGCCGCGCAAAAGCAAAGGTCATAGACCAAGCCTCGACGCTCACACCTTGGTTAAGCGCTAAGCGAGATAACATGATGCCCTGACCACCAGGAACATTGACTTGTGGACAAGCCGGGGCGCTACCAGGGCACAGGCTCCCCACGCCAGTCAAAGAACCCTCCGTTGGCTTCCGGACCAAGCTTTTCAATGACCGTCAACATATGGCGGGCTGCTTGAGAAGGCTCGTGAACGGTCAGCCCCGTCGCTGCAAACGGCGCTGAGAGTGACGTTGCGACTGTACCCGGATGCAAGGCGACACAGATGGCTTCAGGGGATTGACGCGCCAATTCGATGGCAGAAGTCCGCACAAGCTGGTTGAGGGCTGCTTTTGAGGCACGATAAGCGTACCAACCGCCCAGCCGATTGTCGCCGATGCTGCCAACTCTTGCGGAGAGTGTCGCAAAAACTGCCTTTCCTGAGCGAGGCAGCAGCGGGAGAATATGCTTCATGATCAGCGCAGGACCGATGGCATTCAGCGCGAAAGAGCGCGCGAGTTTGTCAGCGTTGAGTTGACGCAAGCTTTTCTCCGGCGCCTGGTTTTCATCATGAAGAAACCCGGTCGCGTCGATCACCAGGCGTAATTCGCCCTTTTCGGCGGCTGACTTTGCAGCCCGTTCCAGGCTCTGCTCATTCATCAGATCGATTGGCGGAGTTGTCTTTCGATTGAAGCCCAGCAGATGGGAGAAGCTATCATTGGATTTGAGTACGTCCATCAATGCGTTGCCGATGCCACCACCGCAGCCGAATATCACAGCAACGCCTGCGCTGGGGAATGAGCTAAACTCGACGGCGGAGTTTGCTTCTTTGGTTGATCTCACAGTTTCGTTCACGATGTCCCGCAGCTGCCAATCGTGCCATCAAGGCGATAGCTATTTCGTGGATCTATAGCTCAAAGAATCTCTTGTTGCGACTCTTGAAACCATCTGAAATGCAATGAGAGCCTTTGTTCAATGTCACAGACATTGACAGTGCCGGCCCGGCCAAATTGAGGAGGTCGCGGGAGTTCTCAGAATGACGCACGTTCAAAAGTTGTGAACGGATTCAGGTAGATCGCAATCAGTCCTCGTTTCGACCATGCTCTCTTGTGCCGCGGCAACTTGGTATTTGCAGCCAAAGCTGGGATTTGCTCTGTTCCTCCGCCTGACGACTGTGCGGGATTCTAGCAAATGCCAGAGGGACACACACTCCATCGCGCCGCGCTCGATCAACGGCCTATGCTGGTCGGACAGCACCTCGATGTGTCCTCGCCGCAGGGGCGCTTTATGGAAGGTGCGGAGAGGCTCGATGGCAGAATTTGCACCGGCATTGAAGCCTATGGAAAGCACCTACTCTATTGCTTTGACGCTGAAGCACTTCACATACATCTGGGTTTGTTCGGTGTTTTCAAGTTCCAGAAATGTCCCGCAGCCGAACCAAAGGGTGCAGTACGTGTGCGCTTGATGAGCAAGTCGCATTGCGTAGACATCAACGGGCCAAACTGTTGCGAGGTCCTAGACATGCCAGCTCGGGCGGCACTGATTGGGCGCATCGGACCCGATGTGTTGCGTTCCGATGCCGACCCTGAGCGTGCCTGGGTGCGGATCAGCAAGAGCAAGGCTCCGATCGGGCTCTTGTTGATGGATCAATCCGTGATTTCTGGAATCGGCAATATCTACCGGAGTGAAATTCTGTGGCGCCAGAAGGTGAGCCCGGTAACGCCGGGAAACGCGATCTCGCGAGAGATTTTTGACAGACTTTGGGCAGATTCCGTGCATCTTCTCAAGATCGGTGTAAAGGCCAACTCTATCATTACGGTCGACGGCGTGAAGAAAGCCCGCAGCCGTTACGGCGAGCGAGTGAACATCTTCAACAAACCCCATTGCCCGGCATGCGCATCTCAAATCCGCCGCCTCGAGATGGCGGGCCGCAGAGCGTTCATCTGCGACACCTGTCAGCCTGATGTCAGATAGTCCAGTTCAAGCCTGCGGCGGCGAATTTTGACAGAACCGCCACTGTACGGTGGCCATCTAGGGCCGGTCTGGCCCGCATTGGGATTAATGTCCACAGTTTATCAGCGCACCCGCAGACCCGACAGGCCCGAATCAGGTTAGCTCCGTGGCATGTTGAAGTGAACGCGCGCGGCGGCCTATGGAACATTCGAGACATACATCACTTGGCATCATGGGATCGCTACGACGGGAGGTCTTCGGACGCTTCGCAGCGGCCGCGATTTGCGCGGGGGTGATGCCTCTGACGACACTTGCCAGCGAGCCCGATCCCGTCATCACCGGTAGCCTCCCTGGTGGTGAGGGCGTGGTACGGCACGAAAGCTTGAGCAGAGGGCCACACCAAGTCCTGTCCGGCCACCTTCTTGTTCTGGGCTTCGCCGGTGACCTTGGATTTTCGGGCAAGGATCAGCCGTTGTCGAAGGCTGGAGCGGTCCGACACGGTCGGGTCATACCTTGGGATGAGCTTACCGCTGGCGTGGCGCCTTTGCTGGAGGCGGATGCCACGTTTGCCAATCTGGAAACCGTGATCACGGATGAGCCCACTCTCGTACCCGTTGAGAAGGCATTCAACTTTGCGGCCAGCTCCGCTGGCCTGCAAGTGGCCGTTCAAGCAGGTATCAATGTCCTTGCCGTCGCCAACAATCACGCCGCCGACTACGGCGCGGCCGGGATATCGGAAACCCTGCGCCATCTGGAGGCCGCGAGGGCGAACGGGCTCAAGGCCCATGCGGGTTTGGGCCAAGGCGAAAAACGCTATGGCGCCGGCGTCTTCGAGTTGCGTGGCGTGTCGGTCGGGCTGGCCGCTGTCGGCAAGGGCATCAACCCGGTTGGGTCCGATGGTCATGGGCAGCCGCTCTATGCCAGCCCATCCGATTTTGAGCGGGTGAGCCGGTCACTGGGCTCCACGAAGGCCGAGGTTCGTGTACTGTCGGTTCACTACAATCAGGAACTGAGCCTCCTGCCGGCGGCCACCGACAAGGAGCGGTTCCGCAACGCTGTTGCG
>CAIYXE010000181.1 GCA_903930095.1 uncultured Hyphomicrobiales bacterium | reverse complement strand
CTCGGTTGACCTGCGTGACGGCAATCAATCGTTGATCGAGCCCATGGGCCTCGACCGCAAGATGCGCATGTTCGATGCGCTGCTGGGCATGGGCTTCAAGGAGATCGAGGTGGGCTTCCCCTCCGCCTCGCAGACGGACTTCGACTTCGTCCGGCACCTGATCGACAACAGGAAGATTCCGGATGGCGTGACCATCCAGGTTCTCACCCAGTCGCGCGAGGAGTTGATCCGCCGCACCTTCGAGAGCCTGAAGGGCGTGAAGAGCGCCATCGTGCATCTCTACAATTCCACCTCCGAACTGCAGCGGCGGGTGGTGTTCAAGCTGGACAAGCCGGGCATCATCGACATTGCGGTGAAGGGCGCCACACTGATCCGCAAGCTCGAACGCGAGTTCGGGCTGGAAGGCGTGACCCGGCATGAATATTCGCCCGAAAGCTTCACCGGCACCGAACTCGACTTCGCCCGCGACATCTGCGAGGCGGTCATCGACGCTTACGAGCCCACACCGCAGAAGAAGCTCATCCTCAACCTGCCGGCAACGGTGGAAATGTCCACTCCCAACGTCCATGCCGACCAGATCGAATGGTTCTGCCGCAACATCAAGAAGCGCGACAGCGTGCTGATCTCGCTTCATCCGCACAATGACCGCGGCTGCGCCGTGGCCGCGACGGAACTCGGCCTGCTGGCCGGGGCTGACCGCGTGGAGGGAACGCTGTTCGGCAACGGAGAGCGCACCGGCAACGTGGATATCGTCACGCTCGCCATGAACCTGTTCAGCCAGGGCGTGGACCCCGGCCTCGACTGTTCGAACATCAATGAGCTGGTGCGCATGGCTGAATACTGCAACCAGCTGCCCGTGCACCCGCGCCACCCTTACGCGGGCGAACTGGTTTTCACCGCGTTTTCGGGCTCGCACCAGGATGCGATCAACAAGGGCTTCAAGGCCATGGCGGCCTCCAACGCGCCACTCTGGGAAGTGCCCTACCTGCCGATCGATCCCATGGACCTCGGCCGCTCCTATGAGGCGGTGATCCGTATCAACTCGCAGTCCGGCAAGGGCGGCATCGCCTATATCCTCGAGAAGGAGCACGGGCTGGAACTGCCGCGCCGCCTGCAGATCGAGTTCTCCAAAGTGGTGCAGGCCATTGCCGACGGCGAGGGCGTGGAAGTGCCAGCCGAGCGTTTGTGGGGTGCCTTCGAGTCCGAGTATCTCGAAGGCAATGGCCGCTATGGCTTCCTCTCCCATTCGGCCAGCAGCGACCACACCCAGCAGGACGTGGTGGCCAAGATCACGGTCGACGGCAATCTCAAGACCATCCTCGGCCACGGCAACGGCCCGGTCGACGGCTTCGTCGATGCCATCCGCAAGGAATCGGGGCTGGCCTTCGACGTGGCGGATTACCGCGAACACGCCATGGGCATGGGCGCCAGTGCCTCTGCCGTGGCCTATATGGAACTGAAGCTCGCCGACGGCACCAGCCTGTTCGGCGTGGGCATCGACAGGAACATTGTGGTGGCCTCCCTCAAGGCCGTTCTTTCGGGCGTCAACAGGGCGCTGAAAAGAGGGTAGACAAGGCAAGGCGGGCGATGTAGGAACCCGCCATCGGCCTCGGTTTCCCGGGGCCGAACGTCCTTCACGGACGGGCGATTAGCTCAGGTGGTAGAGCAGCTGACTCTTAATCAGCGGGTCGTAGGTTCGAGTCCTACATCGCCCACCAACAATATCAATCAGTTAAGGCAGATTTGTTTGTTGGTTGGGATCGATGCTTCTCATCCAAGCATCAGATAGGCATCAGCCTAGAATTCTCAGCGCCGGATCGTCTGCAGCTGATGAACGGGTGGCAGATCGACCGCCGCCGGTGCTGCGCACCGCTCCTGCCCACCAGCGCGGTGCTGGCGGCTGCCTTATCCCGATCCGGCGCGGTCTGCCGCCCACCCTGCTGGCGAGATCGAGCACCAGGCAGCCCCCCGGGGGAGGCAGGTCCCGCGGGGCTGCGATTGCCGAGGCCAGGGGGTGCGAGAAATTTTTTGAATTCACTGCGATGTAAAACGTTGCACTGTGTCAAGGGACACCCTGTTCTGCTGCGAGCTTTGCGGATCATGAAGCCCGTGGTGTTGTTGGGTGCTGGTCTCGTCTACCTCACGGGTTGGTTAGTGGCGTAGATCCGGCGCGGATTCACACAGCGCTAGATCGGCAAAGGCAGTTATGATCTACTGCTCTTCACCAACAAAAAAGGGTATGACATGCTTGTTCGGTTTTTGGCGCTGGCTGCAGTCTTGTCTATCATGGCACTCGGCGCACTACTGCAGGGCTCAGAAAGCGTCCGTGCGGGGGAAATGGAATGCTACTCAATCCAGAATAGAGACCGCCAACACTACTGCTTAGCTATGGCCCGTGCCAATGTGATGGATTGCTACTCGATCCAAAATAGAGACTTCCAGCACATCTGCATAGCTCAGGTTCAGGGGAATAAGATGGAGTGTTACTCCATTCAGGATCGTGACGCGCAAAACCAATGCCTGGCGATGTTCTGACCCCCCGACGACAAGTCCATCACCGCGAGATACTCTTGGCGAGAGACAAGAATGTGTGATTGAACGTCTTAAAAATCGGAGGGGGGACATCTCCGGCCGCACGTCAAACTGGCAGTGGGTCGCATTGACGTACTGCAACGGGGGCTTTATTGAGTAAAATCAAGGCCATATGTTCGTTCATTGTTGTTTTTCAGCGAGAACTGAGCCGACTGGGTGCCTAATTTCCACTGAGAACTGAGCCATGTGAACCTTCCCCTGAAGCATTGAGCGGCGGGGGCAACGGAGTGATCCACATGGGACTTTTGAACATCATCCGCCGGAT
>CAIYXE010000180.1 GCA_903930095.1 uncultured Hyphomicrobiales bacterium | reverse complement strand
TGACAATGAGCCCGGCCTCATGAGGCCGGGCTCATTGTCAGTGAATATCCCGTCATGAAATATTCTCAGGACGACGGGCGGCAAGGCGTATCAGCCTGGAACGATCCGCGCTGGCGGGCCCTGTTCTTCCAGACAGTTCTGGTGCTTGTCGCTGGCGTCCTGGTTTACGACCTGGCCCTGAACACGGCGCGCAACCTCGCAAACCGCAATATCGCGTCGGGTTGGGACTTCCTCACGCGGAATTCCGGCTTCGACGTTGTGTTTTCGCTGATCGACTATTCGAGCGAGTCGAATTACGGGCGCGCCCTGCTGGTAGGGTTTCTCAACACGCTGCTCGTCTCCGCCATGGGCATTGTTCTGGCGACCGTGCTTGGCTTCGCCGTTGGCGTGATGCGGTTGTCACGCAACTGGCTGGCGGCACGCGCGGCATCGATCTTTGTGGAGTTCCTGCGCAACACGCCGCTGCTGCTGCAACTCTTCATCTGGTATGCGCTGGTGCTGAAGCCGTTGCCGGATGCACGGAATGCAATCAGGATATGGGATATCGGCGCTCTTTCCAACAAGGGGTTGACGCTGCCCATGCCGATCTTCGGGCCGGGGGCGTGGATGGCGGTGCTTGGTCTCGGCCTTGCGGTCGTCGCATCCCTGATCATCCATCGATGGGCGAGGAAGCGTCAGGCGGAGACAGGAGAGCGCTTTCCGTCTGGGCTTGCCGCCTTTGCGCTCTTCATCTTACTGCCAGTCCTGTTCTTCGCGATCGCTGGCTGGCCCGTGACGTTCGATTACCCGGTGATGGGCTCCTTCAGCTTCCGTGGCGGCGCGACGCTGGTTCCTGAATTCATGGCATTGCTGCTGGGCCTGTCGGTCTATACCGCGGCCTTCATTGCGGAAGCGGTACGCGCCGGCATCCAGGCCATTGCGCGCGGGCAGAGCGAAGCTGCGCATGCGCTTGGCCTCGCGCCGGGGCCTACCATGCGGCTCGTCATCCTGCCGCAGGCGCTGCGCGTCATTATTCCGCCTCTCACCAGTCAGTATCTGAACCTCACGAAAAACTCATCGCTCGGCGTTGCGATTGGCTATCCTGATCTCGTTGCCATGGGCGGTACGACCTTGAACCAGACGGGCCAGGCCGTCGAGATCGTGCTCATATGGATGACGGTCTATCTGACCCTCAGCCTCATGACCTCGGCCTTCATGAACTGGTTCAACCGGCGCGTCCGGCTGGTGGAGAGATAGTGCGATGACGGCACGGTCAAGCTCCGCCTATGTGCGCCGCGAGGAGGCGCCGGTCCTTCCGCCGCCGCCCGGAACGGTAGGGGCCGTCGGCTGGCTCCGGCAGAACCTGTTTGCGAGCCCCGGCAATACGCTGCTCACCATCGCGTTCGGGCTGTTCATGGCCTTGGTCGCCTGGTCGATCATCGATTGGGCGCTGATCCGCGCCGTGTGGACCGGGCAGGATCGTGAAGCCTGTGCGGTAGACGGTGCTGGCGCATGCTGGCCTTTCGTGTGGGCCAAGTTTCCGCAGTGGCTGTTCGGATTCTATCCGATCGACGAGCGGTGGCGGCCGGCGCTGGTCTTCCTCATCGGGGTTGCCGGCATCGTGCCGATGCTGATCCCTTCCGCGCCGTTGAAGCAGTGGAATGCGCTGTTCCTCGCCGTCGCCTTCCCGGTGGTGGCGCTTATCCTCCTCTCCGGCGGTAACTTCGACGTCGGCCCGGCTGGTTATGCGGTGGTGCTGCTCGTGGCGCTGTTCGGCAGCGTGCTGCTGCCTTTTGCCTCGCTAGGCCTCGAGAACGGTATGAAGAGCAACCGGGTGGGCGCTGTCCTGGCGCTTGCCGGTTTTGCGCCAGCGCTTCTCTGGCTTGCTGCGGAGGGGCTGGCGGCGCTGAATGGTTTCATTTCGCTGCTGGCTTCCTCAGTCGGGCTCATTGGCCTTGATCTGCTTGGCCCCGTGGTCCGTGGGCTTCAGGGACTGAGGGACAGTATCAGTGACCATTGGGCAACGCCCTATGCTGTCGCGTCCGCCATTGCGATGGCGGCCGCGTTTTCCG
>CAIYXE010000179.1 GCA_903930095.1 uncultured Hyphomicrobiales bacterium | reverse complement strand
ATGATCCGGATGTCGGTGCCGTTCTCCAGCAAGTGGGTTGCGAAGCTGTGGCGGAGCGTATGTACCGTCACTCGCTTGCTGAGACCTGCGGCAGCCGCCGCTGAACGGCAGGCCGAATGCAGAACCTGTACATTGAGCGGCCGATCCGGGTCGCGACCGGGAAATAGCCAGCCACCAGGCCGGGCCAACTTCCAGTAGGCCCGCAGAATGCCGAGCAGCTGCGCCGACAGCATCACGTAGCGGTCCTTGCCGCCCTTCCCATGCTCGACCCGGATGAGCATGCGTCCGCTGTCGATATCCCGGACCTTGAGGTTCACGGCTTCAGAGGCGCGGAGACCTGCTGCGTAGGCCGCGGTCAATGCAGCACGCGTCTTCAGGCTGGGGACCGCTTCGAGAAACTGTACAACCTCATCGGCACTGAGCACCACCGGAAGCTTGCGCGGCTGGCGCGCGTAGGGGATGCGTTCCGGCATCTCGTCGCGATTCAGCGTCACACCATAGAAAAAACGCAGAGCACAGACCGTCTGGTTGAGTGCCGGCCACGAAATTCCCTGCGAAACCAGATACACCTGAAACTGCCGCACGTCCTCCAAGTCCAGCCGATCCGGAGAACTGCCAAAGAAACGGCTGAACTTCGACACCGCATGAATGTAGGATCGTTGAGTCGCCGGAGACAAGTTGCGGACTGTCATGTCCTCGATCATCCGCCGGCGAAGAGGGCTGATATCGGCCATTGGGAAACTCCTGTCTGATGGGTTGGGCTGTAACAACCACAATCCTCAGACAGGAAACCTCAGCCGTAAATGCGCTCAACACTTCTCCCGCGGCAGCGGGTTAGTTCAATCCTTGTGACTGCTGATGTCTTCTTCCGTTCCTGCAGCAGGAGCGGACGCCGGGTTGGCCGCCGGGACTGTGAGAAATCATGCTTTTGCGCAAGGGGTCCGATATTCCGATCACATTTTCAGAGAATTCATCAGATTGTGTGGTGTTCCTCACATCCAGCCGGGAAGGACCGCGATAGACCAATCCCACTTTGGCACACCCGGAAAGGACAACCCACATGACCATCCTCCCCCTGTCCACCCGCATCGCCTCCGGCCTCGGCAAGCTGATCGACCCGGCGAAGCGGCGGAGAGTGTATGACCACCTCTCGCGGTTCGACGATCACCTGCTGCGCGACATCGGCGTCACCCGGCTCGACCTCGAGAAACTGCGGAAAGTCTGGTGAGGCCGGGCTAACCCAGCCGCGCCAGCGCCTCGTCGACTTTCGCCTTGCGGGCGGCAAGTTCGGACTTCCTGTCCCGGCTCTCCTCCAGCACCTCGGGCGGCGCCTTGGCGACGAAGCCGGGGTTGTTGAGGCGGCCGTCGATGGCGGCCATGTCCTTGGCGATCTTCTCGAGCTCCTTGGCAAGCCGTGCCTTCTCGGCGGTAAAGTCGATGACACCTTCAAGCGGCAGCGCCACGGTGGCCTCGTCCAGCACGATCTGCGCGGAGGCCTTCGGCACCTGGTCCTCGAACGAGATGGATGACAGCCTGGCGAGCCGCATGATCTCGTTTTCCCAGGCATCCGCCCGGCGGCGCGTCTCGCTGTTGGCGCTCACCAGCACGCAGGCGATCTTGGCGCCCGCAGGCACATTCATCTCGGCCCTGACCGAGCGCACCTCGGAGATGAAGCGGATCACCCACTCCATCTCGGCATCAGCCTTCGCATCGCCCAGCCCCTTGTAGGCCGGCCAGCTGGTTTCGATCAGCCAGGTGCTGCGCGTGCCCGTCTGCTGCCACAGCTCCTCCGTCACGAAGGGCATGAAGGGGTGAAGCAGCAGCAGGATCTGGTCCATCACCCAGGCCGTGGTGGCGCGCGTTTCGGCCTTGGCCGCCTCGTCCGTTCCGGTGAGGATCGGCTTGATGAGTTCAAGATACCAGTCGCAGAACACGTTCCACACGAACTGATACAGCGCGCCCGCCGCCTCGTTGAACTTATAGTCGGCCAGCGCTTGGCGCACCTGGCCCTCTGCCCGCGCCGTCTCACCCGCGATCCAGCGGTTGACGGTGACGCGCGCGGCGAGCGGATCATAATTCGGGTCATGCGCCACGCCGTTCATCTCGGCAAAGCGCGCGGCGTTCCACAGCTTGGTGCCGAAGTTGCGGTAACCCTCGACCCTCGACTTGGCGAGCTTGATGTCACGCCCCTGTGCGGCCATGGCGGCCAGCGTGAAGCGCAGCGCATCGGCACCATAGGCGTCGATCAGTTCCAAGGGGTCGATGACATTGCCCTTGGACTTCGACATCTTCTGGCCCTTCTCGTCGCGGACCAGCGCATGAATGTAGACGGTGTGGAACGGCACTTCCTTCATGAAGTGCAGTCCCATCATCATCATGCGGGCGACCCAGAAGAAGATGATGTCAAAGCCGGTGACGAGCACATCCGACTTGTAGTGCCGCTTGAGTTCCGGGGTCTCCTCCGGCCAGCCAAGCGTCGAGAACGGCCACAGCGCGGAAGAGAACCACGTGTCGAGCACGTCCTCATCACGCGTCAGCTCCACGCGGGAGCCATAATGGCGCGCGGCGGCTTCCAGCGCGATAGTCTCCGTCTCCTCGACGAACACCGTGCCGTCCGGCCCATACCACGCGGGGATCTGGTGCCCCCACCACAGCTGGCGCGAGATGCACCAAGGCTGGATGTTGCGCATCCACTCGTAATAGGTCTTCTCCCAGTTCTTCGGCACGAAGGCCGTGTCGCCCTTCTCCACCGCCGCGATGGCGGGCTTCGCCATCTCGGCGGCGTTCACATACCACTGCTCGGTCAGCCACGGCTCGATCACCACGTCGGAGCGGTCGCCATGCGGCACCTGGTTGGTGTGCGGCTCGATCTTGTCGAGCAGCCCCAGCGCCTCGAATGCCTCAACAATGCGCTTTCTCGCCTCGAAACGGTCAAGGCCATGCAGCGCCATGGTTTCGCCGGGAACCTGCGCACCTTCAAGGAAATCCGCATTGCCCTCAAGCGTCACCTTGCCGAACTGGTCCAGCACGTTGATCTGCTTCAGATCATTGCGCTTGCCCACATCGAAGTCGTTGAAGTCATGCGCGGGCGTGATCTTCACAGCACCCGTGCCCTTCTCGGGGTCGGCGTAGTCGTCGCCCACGATGGGGATGAGGCGGCCCACCAGCGGCAGCCGCACCATCTTGCCGATGAGATGCTTCAGCGTCTCGTTCTCGGGGTGAACGGCAACGCCGGAATCGCCCAGCATCGTCTCGGGCCGCGTCGTGGCGACCACGATGAATTCATCCGTGCCGTCGATGGGATAACGGAGGTACCAGAGCGAGCCCTTCACCTCCTTCTGCACGACTTCGAGGTCGGAGATGGCGGTCAGAAGCTTCGGGTCCCAGTTGACCAGCCGCTTGTCCTTGTAGATCAGCCCGTCCTTGTAGAGCTGCACGAAGACCTTGAGCACGGCCCTGGACAGCCCCTCGTCCATGGTGAAGCGCTCGCGCGACCAGTCGCAGGAGGCGCCGAGGCGGCGCAGCTGGCGGGAAATCGTGCCGCCCGACTCTTCCTTCCATTCCCACACGCGCTTGAGGAAGGCCTCGCGGCCCATGCTGCGGCGGTCGGTCTTGTTTTCTTTCTGCAGCAGGCGCTCCACCACCATCTGGGTGGCGATGCCCGCATGGTCGGTGCCCGGCTGCCACAGCACGTCCTTGCCCCGCATGCGCTCGAAGCGGACGAGAATGTCCTGGATCGTGTTGTTGAGGGCGTGCCCCATGTGCAGCGAGCCCGTGACATTGGGCGGCGGGATCACGATGGTGAAGGGCTCAGCCTTGGGTTTGCGCCCCGGCTTGAAGAAACCGCGCGCCTCCCACTCGGCATAGAGGCGGGCTTCCATTTCGGCGGGCGTGAATGTCTTCTCGAGCATGAGGCGTCCGGCAACCGTTTGATGTTGTGGAGCGCCTTAAACACCAGCGGCAGCCCCCGCGCAACGGGTGCAGCCCCGTGGCGGCGGGAGCGGCTGCCATTTCGATCACAGATGAAGGTGGGGCGCGGGCCGTGCGGGGGTGAGGAACTCAACCCCGAGCTCGCCCGGCCTGCGCCAGACGACGCGCACGTAGCGGACCTCGCGGATGGCGAAGAACATCAGTTGCAGCTCGTTGGGAAGATTGCCGGTCTCCTCGCAGGTGATGCGTGCGCCCGTCTGCGAGAGGTCGCGGATCACGCAGTCATAGACCGAGATGTTGTTGGGAAGAATGAGCTTGCCCTTCTTGAGCATCCTGCTGCGGGGTGAGGCGCGCCGCTCGACCTGGTCTGCTTCCGCCGCGCGCCCCGCCGCGCGCATCCAGCTCGCCGATTGCTGTGTGTGATTGCCGGGTCCGTCCATGTCCAGCTCCGTCTTTGCCGGACGGCCCGCGACCCCGTTAACGGAATCGAAACCATCCCGCCAACCGGCTTAGCTGACATAACGTTAGGTCGCAATAGTTCTGTTGATACAACCTTTGATTATCTCCCCGGGTCATCCTCCGCAGTCACGAACGCAACACCCGCCTGCCCGTCCTTGCGCCAGATGACGCGCACCTCCCTCACCTCGCCATCGCTGACATTGGCGAGCTTGAAGAGCATGGGCAGTGTCGAGGCATGTTCGATCTGGAGACGGGCACCGCCGTCCGACATGTCCCGGATCAGGCAATCGAGCACGGTGTTATGGTCGTGCAGCAGCACCTTGCCGCGCTTCAGCACGCGCCGGCGGAGCGAACCACGTTTTTCGATGAT
>CAIYXE010000178.1 GCA_903930095.1 uncultured Hyphomicrobiales bacterium | reverse complement strand
GAGGTGCCCGCCGCACGATCTTCGATCTTCCCGCGTTGAACCCGCCGCTCTGGCCTGCCTCCCATCCGCGCCTGATGAATGTGGGCCGTCTCGATGCCAACAGCGAAGGCCTGCTCATGCTGTCCTCCGATGGGCCGCTGGCACAGGCGATGATGAGCCCTGACACGGGCCTCTCGCGCGTCTACCGTGTGCGCGTGCGCGGTTCGCTTCGCCCCAGCGACATCGAGGCCATCGCACGCGGCATCACGGTTTATGGCGTCAGCTACCGCGGTGCCGAGTTCGTCGAGGAATATGGCCAGGGCGACAGCGCCAACCGCTGGTACCGCTGCGTGCTCACCGAAGGCAAGAACCGCGAGATCCGCAAGCTGTTCGACCATTTCGGCTGCGTGGTGAACCGCCTCGTGCGGTTGCAATATGGCCCCTTCTTCCTGGGCGACCTCGTGGCCGGTGAAATCCGCGAAGTGCCGCCGGGGAAGGTGAAGGAATTCCTCGATTATCTCGCGAAGAAGGGCGTGGCTGTCTGACTCTTGATTCCCCCTCGCCCCCGCAGGGGGAGAGGGCAGGGGTGAGGGGGTCTCTCCGCGAGCCCCGAAGCCAAGTAAAGATTATTGCCGCTTCAGCCTTGTTTCTTTGGCGGCGTCACGCGCGGACACACCCCCTCACCCTTCCCTCTCCCCCAGTGGAGGAGAGGAATGCTCTTGGCGGCACTCACTCCCGCGTGAACACCGTGGCACCTTCCTTGATCGTCTCGAGCACCTTGATGTCCTTGATGGTCTTGGGGTCGACCTTCAGCGGGTTCTGCGCGAGGATCACCATGTCGGCGAGCTTGCCTTCCTCCAGCGTGCCCTTGGTCTTTTCTTCCTTGATCTGGTAGGCTGCATAGGCGGTCACCGCCTTCAGCGCCACATAAGGCGAGACGCGCTCCTTCTCGCCGATCACCTGTCCCTGGGCCGTGGTCCGGTTCACGCCGGCATCGACCAGCGGCAGGATCCACGGCTTCGGCGTCACCGGCGCATCATGCGAGTAGGTGAAGGGCATGCCCTTCGATTCGAGCGTGTTTGCGGCCATCACCCTGTTGCCGCGCTCACCACCCCACAGGAACATGGCGCCCGCGCCGCCGCTGACGATCGAGGACATCAGATAGCTCGGGATGGCGCCATATGTCCGGGCGCGCTCGATCTGGTCTGGCCGCATGTATGTGCCGTGCACGAACACCGGCCGGTGGTCACGCATGCCGTATTTGGCAACGGCCTTCTCGATGGCGCGCAGCGCCTGTTCCACGGCGGCATCGCCGTTCATGTGCATGTTGATCTGGATGCCGCTCGTCCAGAACTGGTCGAAGGCCTCATGCAGCACCTCGTCCGGAATCTGCTGGAAGCCGCTGTAACTTCCCGTCTTGCCCGGCGGGTTGTTCGAATAGGGCTGGGTGAACCACGCCGTGTCGGTGCTGCCATCGAGCCAGAACTTGACGCCGCCCAGCCGCACGCGGTTGATGTAGCGCTTGTCAAGATCGGGCCTGAGCTGCAGAAGCTTTCGTGCTGTATCGCCCGGAGCGGTCGTTCCCTCCGCCGCGATCAGGTCTTGCCGCGCGGTGGCGTCGTCGGTGTGGGCTGCTGCATACTCGGCAGCGACGGCGCGGCCTGTCTCGATCGCCTTGTTCGCGATGGTATCCTTGGCGCAGATGTAGAGATCGATCTTGAGCAGGTTCTTGTCGATGGCGTTCTTGACGATGTCGATGTCGTCATCGCCGAGGCCCAGCCCGCATTCCATCGCCGTCGTCTGGCCATAGCTTGCCCAGAGTTCCACCGCACCGGTCACCGCGCGGTCGGCAAGTTGGCCGGTGAAGGGTGGCCGCTTGGCGCGCACCGCGAAGAGGGCGGTCTCCTCCATGGGGCCCGCCAGTTCGCTGCTGCCGGCCTTGCGCATGAAGTTGCCACCCTCAGGGTCTGGCGTCGCCGCAGAAAGCCCCAGCAGCTTGAACAGCGCCGAGTTTCCAGCACCCAGATGGCCCGATGAATCGACCACCATGACAGGCCGGCCGGCGGAGACCTGGTCCAGTTCCTCCACCGTCGGATGGCGGCCTTCCTTGAGGCTGCGGGCCAGGTAGCCGAAGCCCACGACCCACGCGCCATCCGGTGTCTTGTCCACTTGCGCCTTCATGCGGCTGATCAGCTCGGCGATATCGGGCGTGCCGAAAAGGTCGGCATCGATCATGTTCTTGCCGAAGTAGACCATGTGCCCGTGCGTATCGATGAAGCCCGGCAGCAGCGTGTGGCCCTTGAGGTCGATCAGCGTCGTCGCATCGCCACGGAGTTTCATGGCCTCGTCCTTGCTTCCGACGAAGGCGATCCTGCCGTCCTGCACGGCGAGTGCTTCGGCATAGGACGGTTCCTGTCCGGCCATGGTGAGAATGTCACCGCTGAAATAGATGGCGTCAGCGAAATTCGCTGGCGCTGGCGCATCGGCAGCAAAGGCGGCGGCAGAGGAGAAGAGCAAGGCTCCTGCCAGCGAAGCAAGAAAAGTGTTGGCCATGATGCACCCCGGAGTAATGGGTTTTTCCAAAAATTACTTCTGGGTGGCCGTGGTTGCAAGTGCCAGATGAAACAAGAAACTGGGCCAGTTTCTATGAGTGGAGGATGCAGTCAGCCGCCTTTTCCGCCGTCATCATCACCGCCGCGTTGATGTTGACGGTGATGAGCGAGGGGAACACCGAGGCATCGGCGATGAACAGGCCGTCGACGCCCATCACCCTCAAGTCCGGCGTTACCACCTTGCCGATCGCGGCTGTGCTGCAGGGGTGGTAGACGGTCTCGCAGACGCTCAGGATGTAATCCTTCCACTCATCATCTGTCTGGACTGCGGGGCCGGGGTGAATTTCCGTGCGGCAGAGCTTTCGCATGGCGGTTGTCTCGCCCAGCTTGCGAGTCAACCTCAGCGCGCGCAGCAACAGGTCGAGGTCGCCAGGGTCTGAGAAATAGTTGAGATCGATCACCGGCTTGTCCGCCATCGCCGGTCCGGACAGGCGAATCTGGCCTTCGCTTTTTGCCCGCGTCACGTTGGGCGAGGCCTTCACCGCAGGGCCGCTGGTGGCAAGCCGTGCCCGGTCGGCATATTTCTCGCGCACCCTCAGGCCGAAATGGAAGAGGATGTCGGGTGCAGGTGCTTGCGGGTCGAGCTGCAACATCATCGTCGCCTCAAAAGGGCAGATCTCCCAGCCCGACACGGGTTCGTGGGTCTCCCACACCACGGGGGCTGCAACATGGTCGCGCAGATGCTGACCGATGTGCGGCAGGTCGGCAATCACGGGAATGCCATGCGCTGTCAGGTGCTCCGCGGGTCCCAGCCCCGAGACCATCATCAGCTGCGGCGTCTGGATCGCCCCGCAGGCCAGTACCACGGCCTTCGCCGCGCGAATGCTGCCGCGCGCCGTCTCCGCCCCCACGGCGCAGCCATTCTCGAGAATGAGGCGTGCGGCCATGCACCCGGTCCACACCTCAAGATGCTTCGGCAACTGATCGAGCGGATGAAGATAGGTGATGGAGGATGATTGCCGGGTCCTTCCCCGCGCATTGAGCGGAAACAGGCCCACGCCCTCTCTCACCTCCTTTGCGAAGTCGACCTCCTGCAGGCCCATCTCGAGCCCGGCGTCGATGAAGCAGCGGCTGGCCTCATGGCAGGGCGCGGTTTCGATGGTGATGGTGTCGAGGATGCGTTGCCAGTAGGGCGCCATCGCCGCGGCGTTCCAGCCCGTGGCCCCCAGGCGCTCCCAATCGTCGAAGTCTGAGTCCGGCGGGCGGATGAAGGCGCAGTCATTGTGGTTGGCGCAGCCGCCCAAAAGCCTGGCGCGGGCATATTTGAGAAGCGGCGGCGCGCCCGCGAGGGGCGAGGCCCTGAAGCCCCAGTCATAGTCCGCCGTCTGCTCGTCGAGGCGCGTCAGGTCTGTCGCGGCGGGGTCGCCCTCATCCGGCTTTCCGGCTTCCAGCAGGATGATGCGCCCCTGGGTCTTTTCTGCCAGCCGCCGGGCCACGACCGCCCCTGCCGAGCCGCCGCCGATGATCAGGTAATCGCAAATCGCTGTCATGATGCGGCAGGTTAGACCGCCGGGGCACTCCGGGGCAATCGCGGCATGTCAGGCAGTCATG
>CAIYXE010000177.1 GCA_903930095.1 uncultured Hyphomicrobiales bacterium | reverse complement strand
CGATACCCTCGACGCGTGACAGTTCGGCGACGAGGCCCGCAAGCCCCACGGGGCGTCCGTGACCGTCAAGCCCATGATAGGCGTTGACGTTCTGTCCCAGCAGGGTGAATTCCCTCACGCCCCCGGCGGCGAGCCGCCGCGCTTCGCCCAGCACCTGTTGGAATGGCCGCGAGAATTCCGCGCCGCGGGTATAGGGCACCACGCAGAACGTGCAGAATTTGTCGCAGCCTTCCTGCACGGTCAGGAACGCCGCGACCGACTTTCGCAGCTGCGCCCCCGCCTTCAGGCCCTCGAACTTCTCCTCGGCAGGGAATTCGGTTTCGACAATGGACTTCTCGCCACCGGCATGGCGCGCCAGAAGCTGCGGCAGACGGTGGTATGTCTGCGGCCCGAAGACCAGATCGACGGCGGGCGCCCGCCGCACGATCTCCTCGCCCTCGGCCTGGGCGACGCAGCCTGCAACAGCAATCAGCATCTCCGCACCGCTGGCGGCGCGTGCGCGTTTCATCTGCCGGATCTTGCCCAGTTCGGAGTAGACCTTCTCGGCCGCCTTTTCGCGGATGTGGCAGGTGTTGAGGATGACGAGGTCCGCATCCTCGGGGCCGGCCGTTTCAACATAGCCGAGTGGCGCCAGCACGTCGCGCATGCGTTCGCTGTCGTAGACATTCATCTGGCAGCCATAAGTCTTGACGAAGACTTTCCTGGGACCGTGTTCCATCATCCGCCCTCTGGCGCGCGCTCCGGCCAGGTGGAATCACCTGGTCGAATAGAACTCGCGCAAAATCATAAGCTTGAGCATGATCTAGCCGATTTTGCCGGGGTCGTGAAGCGCGAGGGCTACGCCCTTGCGCACCTGCTCCTCCGCGTGGCGTGCCAGGGCCTTACGGGTCAACTCGCCGCTGAGCGAGAGCGGCGGATGGCAGATGACCGCCACCTCGACCGGGCCAGCGGCAAGCGCTTCCAGCAGGTGGGGCGCGAGGTCCATGTCGCCATACCAGGCATAGGACGGCATCAGTCTCCGGTTCATCGGCAGGTTGCGCTGGCCGCGATAGGCAAGGGAGACCGGCTGAACCAGCACTCCGTCGATCTCGGCGGCGCCGAAGAACGAGCTCTTGAAGGGCAGAATGCGGCGGCCGTCACTCGACGTGCCCTCTGGGAACAACACCAGTATGTCGCCTTGCCGCAGGCGGGCCTGCATATCGTTCCGCGAACTGCCGGTGGCGTGGCGGCGGTCGCGGTCCACGAAGACGGTGCGTTGCAGCCGCGCCAGACTGCCGAAGAATGGCCAGGAGGAGACCTCTTTCTTGGCGATGAAGGAAACCGGCGCCACGGAACTCAACACCACGATGTCGAGCCAGCTCACATGATTGCTGACGATCAGCAATGGTCCCCGCTCGGGCGGGTTGCCGGACAGCTCCACACGGACGCCGAGAACGCGGCAGACCAGCCGGTGGTAGTGCATCGGAAACGCCCTTGCCATGCTTGGCCAGAGCCAGATGAAAAGCTGCTGCAAGGGCATCAGCGGCAGTGTCAGCGCTGCGAAGCAGGCAAGGACCGCCCACGGCCTCAGCCTGTTCACGGCGCAAGCTCCCGCCGCATCACGATGGCATCTTCCCTCCCGTGCTGGCGCTGGTAATAGTCCTTCCGCCTGCCGGCCTCCCGGAATCCCATCCCGCCATAGAGCCCGAGTGCCGCAGTGTTCGACGCGGCGACTTCGAGAAACACATGGCGCACCCCCCGGCACACCAATTCGGACAGTTCGCGGTTGAGAAGCTGCCGCGCCATGCCCCTGCGCCGGGCCTGCGGCCTTGTCGCGATGGTGATGATTTCGGCCTCATCCGCCGCCCGCCGCGCGAGAACGAAGGCTGCAGGCTCACCCTGATCCAGGCCGAGCAGCGCGACAGCGCCGGGCATGCGCAGCAAGTCCTGAAAGGAAGCCTCGCTCCAGCCCTCCTCGAAGGCCTCCGCGTGTATGGCCGCCAGCAGGGCTGCAGCCGATTCGGAAACCTCCTCGACGGCAATGGTGTTCGCCCCGCGAAGCGGACTGGCCTGGGGCTTGGCATCTGGCGCCCGCAGGTAGAGCGGAGCCGGAAGGCCTCCTGTCGGGGCCGCGGCAGCGCGAAGGGCGAAGTTGGCAGCAACGGGCAGATCGCCCGCGGATGAAGCTGCAAGATCTGCTCTTCCGCTGGCGGCGATGAGTGCGCGCGCGGCCGAACCGATGACCAGTGAATCCGCTGCGGCCATTTCGGCAGCTTCCATGAACGAGGCAATGCGGGGCCCGGCGGTCAACCGCCGTTCAGGATCGAATGATGCGGCATAGACTTCGCTGTTGCGCGCGTCGGACACCACCAGCAACGGTCTGGCGGACGCCTCGTTCGCGGCAATCGCCGACAGGCTGTCGATGCCGTTCACCGCTATGCCGCGGGCCAGCGCCAGCCCTCTGGCGAAGGAAAGCCCGATCCGGACGCCCGTGAACGTGCCCGGTCCCGTTGTCACCGTGATCCGGTCGATCGCCGCGAAATCCAGTCCCGAGGCAAGCATGACCTTCGCCACCATCGGTGCGAGGGCCTCCGCATGACCCCGCTCCATGGGCTGGAATGCCTCGGCCAGCGGGAGGGTACGGTCCGTGGTGACAACAGCCGCCGAGCAGGCAGCCATAGCCGTATCAAGGCTCAGGATATTCATCACCCGGCGTGATAGGCCGCCGCGGTGTGGCGCGTCAAACGGCGCGCACTTCGCTCACCTCTGGAACGAAGTGCCTGAGCAGGTTCTCGATCCCGTGCTTCAAGGTCGCGGTGGAGCTCGGACAGCCCGCGCAGGACCCCTTCATGTTGAGATAGACGACGCCGTCGCGGAAGCCGTGGAAGGTGATGTCGCCGCCGTCCTGGGCCACCGCCGGGCGCACCCGTGTGTCCAGCAACTGCTTGATGGTGGTGACGATCTCGGCGTCGCCCTCGGCGAAGAACTCTTCGCCCCCGGCATCCGCCGGCTTCTCGCCCAGCAGCATCGGAGCCCCGGAGAGGTAGTGATCCATGATGAGGCCGAGGATCGAAGGCTTCAGGTGCTGCCATTCCGCGCTGGACTTGCTGACGGTGATGAAGTCCTGGCCGAGGAAAACGCCCGACACGCCAGGCACGCTGAACAATTTCTGCGCCAGCGGCGATTCGGCGGCCGCCTCCGCATCGCGATAGTCACGCGTGCCACCCGGCAGGACGGGCTTGCCCGGCAGGAACTTCAAGGTGGCGGGGTTGGGGGTCGCTTCGGTCTGGATGAACATTGTCCGATTCCTCTGGTCGGGATTCATATAGTCCCAGTTTAGAACCATTTCAAACTGTTCAACGCGATACGCCCCCCGAAGGATCAGGACACGATGAAGCCGACGATTTCCCGCGCCTTCCTCAGGATTGGTGCAGCAATGGCCCGGGCCCGTGCGGATCCGTCCTTCAGGACGCCTTCCACATAGGGCCTGTCGGCCTGGAGCCGCTTGGTTTCCTCCCCGATCGGTCCGAGCTTCGCCACGGCAAGGTCGGCCAGCGCGTTCTTGAACACCGAGAACTGCCCCCCGCCATATTGTGCCAGCACCTTCTCGACGCTCTCGCCCGACAGCGCGGCGTAGATGCCGGTCAGGTTGTCAGCCTCCGGGCGGCCCTTCAGTCCTTCGGCCGCCATGGGCAGCGGTTCGGCATCAGTCTTGGCCTTGCGGATCTTCCTGGCGATGGTGTCGGCGTCGTCCGTCAGGTTCAGGCGCGAAAGATCGGAAGGGTCTGACTTCGACATCTTCTTGGTGCCGTCACGCAGGCTCATCACGCGCGTGGCGGGGCCGGTGATGTAGGGCTCGGGCGGCACGAAGAAGATGCCGTCCTCGATGCCAGCGGCCCGGATGGCATCGGCAAAGTCGATGTTGAATTTGTTGGCGATGTCGCGCGCCAGCTCCAGATGCTGCTTCTGGTCTTCGCCCACCGGCACATGGGTCGCATGATAGCCGATGATGTCAGCCGCCATGAGCACCGGATAGGTATAGAGGCCGACTGAGGCCGCCTCCTTGTCCTTGCCGGCCTTTTCCTTGAACTGGGTCATGCGGTTCAGCCAGCCGATACGGGCGACGCAGCCGAGAATCCAGGCGAGTTCAGCGTGTTCCGCCACCTGCGACTGGTTGAAGATGATGCTTTTCCGCGGGTCGAGGCCGCATGCCAGGTAGGCCGCCGTCACGTCGACGATCGACTTGCGCAGCTCGGCCGGGTCCTGCCATACGGTGATGGCGTGCATGTCCACCACGCAATAGATGCATTCATGGGTATCCTGCATGTGGATCCAGTTCAGCATGGCGCCGAGGTAGTTGCCGAGATGCAGGTTGCCGGTCGGCTGCATGCCAGAAAAAACGCGCGGGACGAACTTGGACATCGAGGATCCCCTTGGGCTGAAACCGCGCAGCTTATGCCCGCAAACGCGCGGGCTGAAAAGAGCCTCGCGACAGCCTTGCCAGAGGAGGCCGAACCCGGTCTAAGGCAGGGCGATGCCTGAGCTTCCAGAGGTCGAAACCGTATTGCGGGGGCTGAAGCCCGTGCTCGAGGGCCGCCGCATCGAGTCCGTCGCGCT
>CAIYXE010000176.1 GCA_903930095.1 uncultured Hyphomicrobiales bacterium | reverse complement strand
TAGGCATAGTTCAACTCGTCGATGCCCATATCGCGGGTCGAATGGACCTCGGAGTTGTAGGCAGGGCGGTTGTGAATGCGGCAGTGCTTCACCTTCATGGATGCGAAGTAGAGCTTGCCGGTGCCCCATGTGTTCTCGTAGCCGCCGGCCGATCCGCCATGATCGAACATCGAGACGAAGAGATCGTCTTCGTTGTCCTTGTCGATGACGCGGGCCGTGACGCGGGCCACCAGATCGAGCGCGTCGTTCCAGCTCGTCGGCTGCCATGTGCCGTAGCGCCAGATCATCGGCTCCTCGAGGCGCTGCTGCTGCGTGCCGGTCTTGTCGGAGCGGCGGTTCTCCGCCATGCGGGCGCCGCGAACGGAGCCGAGGCCGGAATTCACGCTGCATCCCGCGTCGGGCTTGATGACGAGGTGCACGTCGCGGCCGTTCTGCTTCACGATGTTGTACATCGAGGGCGAATACCAGGCTTCAGTGTCGGCGGGCTGCTGCTTCGAGAGGTCAACCCCCATTGCGTTCTCGCTTGGCGCCGTGCCGCCCTGCTTGTTCACCGGCCAGGTGTAAGCATTGTAGCCGCAGCCGACGATGCAGTAGTGGCAGGTGACATTGTGCTTCTTGGCGTCTGCCGGAATGATCGGGAGACGGTCGATGTTTCTCTTGTAAGCCATGATTTTGTTCTCCCTCAGAGCACGTTCGACAGGCGGCCGTAGAGCAGTTCATCCACGCCCTCGGCGTAGATGTCGCCCTTGTCGTCGATCCTGAGCATGTATTGCGGAAGGTTCTGCGTGGCCTGGCCCCAGGTCTGCTGGCCGCCTGCCTCGCAATCGAAGACCGAGTAGTGGCCGGGGCAATTCATTGTCTTGCTCTCAGCATTATAGGAAAGCGGGAAACCCTTATGCGGGCAGACGGTGGAGAAGCCGACGATGTCTTCATCAGGGCCTGCACCGCCTTCCACCGCCTTGCCGAGTTTCAGCAGCACGCCCGGGGCATCCGCGTCCGGATAGGCGATCTCGAGGGGTTCGTTGGGCTTCAGGTCCTTGACATTGGCGAGCTTCGCCGAAGGATAATCGAGAAGCGCCCCGTTGCTGGCTGCCTTCGCTTGCGTGGCTCCGAGGCCGACGACGGGCAGCGAAGCGGCGGCGGCGATGCCCCCACGCAGGAACTGGCGGCGGCCGACCTCGACCATCTTGTCACATCTTTTCATTGGCATGTCTCCCATTGCGCGAGGAGCAGCCTAGGGCGAGTCGGGAAAATCACTCTTTTGCGGCGCACAAATTCCCTCGGCTTGAAGGCATTGATGATTCCGGTAGTGGATGTCCGGAAATCCGAACATGCTGCACCTGCTCATGTCAGGATTTCCTGACGTTCAGCGCTCTTCCACGTCCAAACCAAGCCGCCGCATTTTCTCCCACAGCGTCGTGCGGGAGACCCCCAGCAGGCGGGCCGCTTCGATCAGATGGCCCCGGGTTTCCTTGATCGCGATTTCGATCTGCCGGCGCTCGGCATCTTCCCGTGCCTCGGAGAGCGTGGCGATTGGCCGGGGGGACGCGCGGTCTTCGAGGGCGGCAGAGGCCTGCTCGGGAAACAGGTCGGGCGGCATGATGTGGTCGGTCCGCGCCATTGCGGCCGCGCGTTCCAGCCGGTTTCTCAGTTCTCGCACATTACCGGGCCACGGATAGCCGAGCGCCGCATCTATGCCCTGCGGGCTGACTGATTTCGGCGCACCTGGCCGGCCGCCTTTGAAGCTGTCCAGAAACAGGCCGATCAGCCAAGGGATGTCATCGGGACGCTCGCGAAGCGGCGGCACCTCGATCTTCATTCCGCCGATCCGGTAGAAGAAATCCTCGCGGAAACGGCCCGCCCCCACCAGCGCCTGCAGGTTCCGGTGGGTCGAGCAGACGATCCGGCCATGGAACACCATGGCCTGCTCGCCGCCCAGACGATGATACTCCCGCGTTTCGACCAGCCGGAGGAGCTTGGCCTGGAGCGACAACGGCAGCTCCGACACCTCGTCCAGAAACAGGATGCCGCCGCGCGTCCGTTCGGCAAAACCCCGGTGGAAGGCCTGGGCGGCCGCCCCGCGGTAGCCAAAAATCTCGCGCTCCATGGCGTCGACGGGAATGGCGGCGCAGTTGACAGCGATGAACGGCTCTTGTGACCGCGACGACAAGGCGTGCAGGAAACGCGCGCAGACCTCTTTTCCCACACCGGTCTCGCCGGTGATGAGAACGGGGCTCGTCAGATCGCATATCCGCCGCAGCGCGGCTTCCACGGCCTGGCTCGCCCTGGATGTACCGAGCTCCGTACCATGGCGGGGTATCGTGTTCTTCTGGATGAGGTCCCGGACGCGCGGCAGCATCTTGGACAGCGCGAAGGGCTTGGTCACGTAGTCGGCC
>CAIYXE010000175.1 GCA_903930095.1 uncultured Hyphomicrobiales bacterium | reverse complement strand
GTGGTGTGGAAGCTGACAGAGAGGAAGGGCGGCTTCAAGGTGGCCGACGCCAAGGTGATGGGCTTCTCGCTCATCTACCTCCAGCGCGGCATCTTCACGTCCTTCCTGTCGAAGCGGAACGGCGATGTGGCCCAGCTCGTGGCGGCGCTGAACCGCTGAGCCGCACTCCGGCTCACTTCTGCTGGATGCTCGCGATGTAGAAGACGAGGGATTCGATGCGGTCCCTCACGATGAGTTCGCGCGTTTCGCGGCTGGTGTCCTGGGAGATGGCCTCAGCGTTGAACCAGTCGCCCCAGACCGGCATGTCCCGCATGCCGTGCACCTTCACATCGGCGCGGCCGTCGATCACCGCGGCCACGCGTTCCCGCGGAAACTGGCCGGTATTGAGCTTGGCGAGCATCGTCAGATCAGGGACGGCGAGGGTGAGGAATTCGCCCAGCGTGCCATCGCCCTTCGCCTCCACGCCGTGACAGGCGGCACAATAGTTGCGGTAGTCCCGCTCACCGAGTGCGAGGCTGATGCCTTCGCTGACGAGCGAGCCGCCCGCCGTTCCCGATGCCGCCACCGCCTGGGCGCCTGCCATGACAAGACCGGCCGACACGAGGCCCGTCACCAGTAATCCCGGACGCATGCGAGTTCCCTCCGCTTTTCCAGGGCAATCTCGCGCCCATGCCCGGTTGCCGCCTTGACCCTGGTCAATTGAGACAACGTTAACCCTGACGGCGCTAGCGTCCGAAGCTCAACTGTAAGTCGCGTAACCTCAGTCATGTCCCATCTGCGGAAGTTCATCGCCATTGCCGCTGTCGCGGCCGTTCTCGCTGGCTGTGGCGGTTCATCGACAAAGAAGACCAGCTTCGACACACAGGGTCTGCGGGCGCCTGAGGGGTCTTGCTCCGTGAAGCCGTCCCGCATCGGGCTGGCCGAGAAGATCCGCGACATCGACGAGGGCAACGGCTGCGAGATCCCGAACGCCTGGCGCGTCCAGTCGCTGGGTTCGGTGTCCTTCAGCAATGTGGCGACCATGAACTGCGGCCTGGCCGACCCGCTGAACGACTGGCTCGAAAACCACGTGCAGCGCGCCGCCCGCAAGAATTTCGGCGAGGATGTGGTGAGCATCGACGTTGCGGCGTCCTTTGCCTGCCGCGCCCGCAACCACAAGAATGGCGCCAAGATGAGCGAGCACGGCTTCGGCAACGCCATCGACATCGCGGGCTTTACGCTGGAGAGCGGGCGCAAGGTCACCGTGCTGGACGGCTGGCGCGGCGGCAGGGACGAGCGCCGCTTCCTCGCCAGCGTGCACGAGGCGGCCTGCGGACAGTTCCGCACCGTGCTCGGCCCTGATGCCGACCGGCACCACCGCGACCATTTTCACCTCGACCTGCAGAACCGCCGCAACGGCAGCAGCTATTGCAGGTAGGCGCGGCGCATCTGTTGCAATTGGGCTCTTTCCGGCGCATATCAGCGCCCATGGACGAGAAGAACACGGACCACGAAATCATTGCGCCCGAGACGCCGCCCAAGGGCAGCGTCCAGGGCTTCAGTCCCTTCGGGAGCTTCATTGCCGCCTTCGGCGCCACGCTGCTCATGCTGTGTTTTCTTGGCTCCGCCATGGTGGCGACGGTCTGGGCCTTCGCCAAGCTCATCGGCGTGCCGGATCTCCTGATGTATGCCGTCATGGCGCTGGGCGTCATTCCCGTTGTCTGGGCCACGGTGTGGACGGCCGGCCGCGCCTGGCATGTGGAGCGGCTTCTGGCCTCCGGCAAGGATGTCGACGTGCCGGTGTTCAACCTGTCGCACTACCTCCGGCAACGCTGAGGCCCGAAACCCGCCCTCCAATGTCGATCTGGACCCGCATCGCCGACGTCATCGCATTGATCGGCGAGTCGGTCGGGGGCTTCCTGCAATCCGTGATCGCGCGGAACCCTTCGCCGCCTGAAAAGTCGGTGGCCTTCACCATTGGCATGATCGCGCTCGGCGCCAAGATGGCGAAGGCGGACGGCGTGGTGAGCGAGAGCGAGATCGCCGCGTTCAAGCAGGTGTTCCACATCCCCGAGGGCGAGCTTGCCGCGGTGGCCCGCGTCTTTAACCTCGCCAAACAGGATACCGCCGGCTTCGAGACCTATGCACGCCAGATCGCGCGGCTGTTCGACGCGCAGCATGAGATCCTCGAGGACGTGCTCGACGCCTTGTTCCACATCGCCAAGGCGGACAATGCCTTTCACCCCGACGAACATGGCTTCCTCAGGCAGGTGGCGGGGATCTTCGGCTTCACCGCCGCCGACTTCGCCCGCATCCGCGCCCGCCATGTGGCGGCGAAGGATGATCCCTACCTGATCCTGGGCGTCACACAGGATGCGCCGGAGGAGGAGATCCGCCGCCGCTACCGCGAATTGGTGCGCGAGTATCACCCGGACCGCCACATCGCGGCAGGCGTGCCAGAAGAGATGATCGAGATCGCCACGCAGCGCCTGCAGACGGTCAACGAGGCCTATGACCGGATCATGAAGGAGAAGGCGGCGTGATCTTGTCGCCGCTCGCCCAGCGGCTGGTGGTGGCCGCAAACATGGAGCCGCGGCGCAATGGCCGCGCGGTCGACTTGCTGCTTCTCCACTACACCGGCATGGCGCGCGCGGATGCTGCCTGCGCATACCTGTGCAGCCCGGATTCCGGCGTTTCCTGCCACTATCTCGTCGACGAGGACGGCACGATCACCCAGATGGTGGGGGAGGAAATGCGCGCCTGGCATGCCGGCGTATCGTCATGGCAGGGCGAGACCGACACCAATTCCCGCTCGATCGGGATCGAGATCCACAATCCAGGCCACTGGCTGGACTACCGTGACTTCCCCGAAGCCCAGATGGAGGCTGTGATCGCGCTGTGCCTTGACATTCTCTCACGGCATGCCATCCCGCCCGAGCAGGTACTCGCCCATTCCGACGTGGCGCCCGGGCGCAAGATCGACCCCGGCGAGCGGTTCGGCTGGGCGAGGCTCCACGCGCATGGCATCGGCCACTGGGTGACGCCGGAGGCCCCGGATGCGACCCCGCTGACCGAAGGTGAGCTGCGGACCTACCAGCGCCTGCTGGCGCGCTATGGCTATGGCATCGCCGAAACCGGCGCATGCGACGAGGCAACCCTCAAGGTGACGGACGCCTTCCGCCGGCATTTCCAGCCGGACCAGACCGGCTGCCCGCCGGACCGGGCAGCACTGCGCAACGCGGAGCGGCTGGTCGCGGCACTCACCCCCTGATCAGGGCTTGCGGCAGAGCGCCATCAGACTTTCGACGTCTGCGTTGAAGAGCGGGAAGATGACGTCCGATCCGGCGGCCTTCACGGTGAAGCGGTCTGCTTCCCGAAGCGCCGCGATGAGCGGGTGATCGTCCGCGATCTCGGCCTCGAGGCTGGAGACGTCGGCCTCGCGGTTGATGTCGGCCTTGCCGCGGAAGGTAGCCGTCTGCGCTCCGGCGACGATGGTGATCGGGGCTGCCTTTTCCTGCGTCGCATCCTTGATCGTGGCCAGTCGCTGCGTGGCGACGGGCAGGTAGATATTCACCGCGCCCTTGCCGATCCGGCACCACAGGCTGACGCCGACATCGTCCGTCTCGGGCACGCCGAAAATCAGGTAAGCGTCCTCTTCGCTCGCATCGAGCATCCATTCGCGCTCCTGCGCGTGGGCGGCTCCGGCGAGGAGGCCGAGAGCAAGAAGAACCGGAATGTGGCGGAACATGGTCGGGGAACCTGAGGTTGGACCGCCTTTCTATCGGCTCTTCCCAGACGGGGAAAGTGGCATTATCGCGTGGTGCTCCGTCTTGATGCTAAAAACCGTTGCTGCACATGGACTTCGCCGCATAGTCTCGCACACCGATTCAACCGGAGTTGATTGATCGCATGGCCGCCTCACTCATCATCACCAATGCCCGCATCCTCACCATGGATGAGGCCCGGCCACGGGCTGAGGCCATTGCCGTTTCCGGGAATCGAATCATGCGGTTAGGGACTCATGCTGATGTGATGGCTGAGGTTGGGCCCATGACCCGCGTGGTGGATGCGGGCGGCGCGAGCGTCATCCCCGGCTTCGTCGAGGGGCACATGCATCTCTTCGCCGGGGCGGCGGAGCTCAGCCACCTTCAGCTCTTTGGCACGCGGGGCTTTGCGGAACTTCAGGCGCGCACCGAGGCCTATGTCCGCGCCCACCCCGGCGACGACCTGATCGTGGGCGAGCAGGCGGACTATGTGATCATCGGCGAGGACGAGCCGCTCACCCGCCACCACCTCGACCGGATCCTGAAGGACCGGCCGATCCTCCTCTTCTCGCCGGACCATCACACGGCCTGGGCCAATACGGTGGCGCTCGAGAAGGCGGGGCTGCTCAGAGGCCGCGAACTGGGGCCTGGCAATGAGATCGTGATGGGGCCCGACGGCCTGGCCCTGGGCGAGCTGCGCGAGGGCGAGGCCTTCAACCCGGTGCGGGCGCTGTCGCGCAAGGGCATGCGGGACAGGCTGGGGCTGATGACCGGCGGGGAGCCTGAGCCCTATCCGGAGAAGGCGGAGTTCGAGAGCGACCTCGCCATGATGCGGGAAGGGCTGGCGCACGCCGCGCGGCACGGCATCACCTTCATCCAGAACATGGACGGAAACGTCTATACACTTGAACTTCTTGAAGAATTGCACAGGCGTGGCGAGCTGACCGCACGCGTGAGGGTGCCCTTTCACTTCAAGAACTTCATGGACATCGCCATGCTGGAGAAGGCGAGCCGGATGGCGGCGCGCTATGGCTCCGACATGCTGTCTTCGGGTTTCGTGAAGCTGTTCGTGGATGGCGTCACCGATTCCGGTACGGCGGTGCTGCTCGACGACTATGCCGACCGGCCGGGCTGGAAGGGCGAGCCCCTGTTCTCGCCCGCCCGCTTTGCCGAGATCGCGGTGGAGGCGGACCGGCGCGGGCTTCAGATCGCCGTCCACGCCATCGGCGACGGGGCGGTCCGGATCGTGCTCGACGGCTATGAGGCGGCCTTGCGGGCCAATGGCCGGCGCGACTCGCGCCACCGGGTGGAGCATATCGAGCTGATCCACCCTGACGACATTGCGCGCTTTGCGGAACTGGGCGTCATCGCCTCCATGCAGCCGCCGCATCCGCCGGGTTGCCACGGTCTGCCGCTCGAACCCTATCTCTCCAGGCTCGGCGAGGCGCGCTGGCAATATGCCTTTGCCTGGAAGGCGCTGCGCGAGGCGGGCGCGAGACTGGTCTTCGGCACCGACTGGCCGGTCTCCGACATCGACCCCTTGTGGTCGATCCAGTCCGCCATGACGCGGGGCCGCTGGAACGATGCGATGCCCGACAACCGCCAGAGCCTGAGCCAGTCGCTTCGCTCCTATACGGCGGATGGCGCCTATGCGGGATTCATGGAGCAGAAGACAGGCGTGCTGCGCGAGGGCATGCTGGCCGATCTCTGCGTGCTGCCGGTAGACCTCGAGGCAGCGGACCCGGCGCACTTCAAGGGGATCATGCCGCGGATGACGGTGTGTGATGGGCGGGTGGTGTTCGAGGGGTGAGGGCTGGCATGGCAACAAGCTCATTGCCAATCTGCTCTCAAGCGCCTACCTCACCCCTGCCAGCTGGCTGGATGACCGCTGCCGCTACGCCCGAAAGGGTGCGGGGGAGGAAAGTCCGGGCTCCATGGAAATACGGTGCCGGGTAACGCCCGGCGGGGGCGACCCCAGGGAAAGTGCCACAGAAATGATACCGCGGAACCGGGCTTCGGCCTGACGCAAGGGTGAAATGGTGCGGCAAGAGCGCACCGCGGCCTCAGCAATGAGGCTGGCATGGCAAACCCCACCGGGAGCAAGACCGAATAGGGGTGGCGCGGCCTTCCGCAAGGAGGGTCAGGGTTGTTTCCAGCCCAGCCACTCGGGTAGGTTGCGTGAAGCGTCCGGCGACGGGCGTTCCAGATGAATGGTCATCCAATGCGGGGCAACCTGCAGGGACAGAACCCGGCTTACAGGCCGGCTGGCATAATCCCCCGTTGAATCGAAATCGAAACCAATTGTTAAGCAGGCTGCGGGCAATGTCAGCCTGTCGCTTAACGCCTTGTTCACCCTGTCTTTTGGTCTCCGGATGGCCGCCGCCCAACCCGTAAATGCCTCAGCCCACGTGCCCGTGATGCTGGCCGAAGTGCTGGATGCACTTCAGCCGCGCGACGGCTGCACCTATGTGGACGGAACGTTTGGCGCCGGTGGCTATTCGCGCGCCATTCTCGATGCCGCGGGCACGCGCGTCATCGCCATCGACCGCGACCCGGCGGCGATCCGCGGCGGGCAGGCAATGGTTGAGGCCTCTGGCGGCCGGCTCACGCTGCGCGAGGGGCGCTTTGCCGACATGGAGGCTCTCGCCGGAGAGGCCGCCATCGACGGCGTGGTGCTCGACATCGGCGTCTCGTCCATGCAGATCGACGAGGCGGCACGTGGCTTTTCCTTCCTGCGCGACGGGCCGCTCGACATGCGCATGGCGCAGCAGGGCCCCTCAGCCGCGGATGCGGTGAACACGCTGCCGCAGGAGACGCTGGCCAACATCATCTACGTCTTTGGCGAGGAGCCGAGGGCCCGCGCCATCGCAAGGGCCATCGTGGCCGCGCGCACAGAGGCGCCGATCACCACGACGCTGGCGCTGGTGAAGGCCATCGAGCGCGCCACCGGCCGCCCGCGGCCGGACAAGATCCATCCCGCCACCCGCACCTTCCAGGCGCTGCGCATCCACGTGAATGGCGAGCTCGACGAGCTTGTCGACGCGCTCCATGCGGCTGAACGCATGCTGCGCGAAGGCGGCCGCCTGGTGGTGGTGACCTTCCATTCCCTCGAGGACAGGATCGTGAAGCGCTTCTTCGCCTCCCGCGGCGGCAAGCTGCCTTCGGGCTCGCGCCATCTGCCGGGTGTTGCGGAGAGCGAGGCTCCCTCCTTCGAGCTGCCGTTCAAGGGCCACATACCCGCGAGCAGCGAGGAGGCCGCGCGGAACCCGCGTGCGCGCTCGGCCAAGCTGCGCGCCGGAATCCGCACCGCGGCGGCACCCATGCTGGTGATCGCGGATGAGATCGGCCTGAGGCTTCCGCACGGGACCCGCCACTGATGCACAAGTTCCTCAACTTCATTCTGGTCGTGACGCTGCTGGCCTCCGGCTTCGTGCTCTATTCGCTGGAGCACGAGACGCGCGGGCTGGAGCGCGAGATCAGGAAACACGAGCGCGGAATAGCTGAGGAGACGGAGAACATGCGGCTCCTCAACGCCGAGTGGTCGAGCCTGACCAGGCCCGACCGTCTGCGCGCGCTGGCCGAACAGCATCTCGGCCTTTCCACCCTCAAGGCCAAGCAGATCGTGACGCTCGAGGAGATCGGAAGCAAGGTGCCGGCCGAACCCGTGATCAAGCTCGAAGCTGAAGGCTCCGACCCGATCGGCGCCATCATCGACAAGATGCAGGTGCAATGACAGAGCCCGCCACAGACCGCCTGCCGGAGGACGAGGCGCCCCGCCGCCTCGCCGGGCAGAACCGCATCCGCCTCATCGCCATCTGCTTCGGCATCGCCTTCCTGGCGATTGCGGGGCAGCTCACGCGGCTCACGCTGTTTCCCGGCGCTGACCCCGGGCCGCAGCGCGTGGACCTCGAGGACCGGCTGCCGCGCCCGGACATCATCGACAGGAACGGCGTGCTGCTGGCCACCGACGTGGCCGTGGCCTCGCTCTATGCCGATCCTTCCAAGATCATCGACATCGACGAGGCGATCGAGTTGCTCACCGCCACGGTGCCCGATCTCGACGCCAAGGAGCTGCGCCGCAAGCTCACCACCTCCAAGCGCTTCGCCTGGCTGAAGCGGCAGGTTTCGCCGGAGGAGCGCGATGCCGTCTATAATCTCGGCATTCCCGGCGTCAGCTATGTGAACGAGCGCCGCCGCGTCTACCCGCAGGGCCGCCTCGGCTCCCATGTGGTGGGCTATGTCGACCTCGACACGAAGGGCATCGCCGGCATCGAGAAGTTCCTGGACGGGCAGGGCGCGCTCTATACCGCATCACTGGCCCAGCCCGCCGAGGGGCGCACACAGCCCGCGCAGATGTCGATCGACATCCGCGTGCAGGCGGCGATGATCGACGAGATCTCCAAGGCCATCACCAAGTTCAGCGCCATCGGCGGCGGCGGCATCGTGATGGACATCACCACGGGTGAGGTGCTCTCGCTCGTGTCTCTCCCGGATTTCAACCCGAACCAGGAGAACAAGAACTTCACGAAGGACCAGCAGAACCGGATGACGAGCGGCGTCTATGAGCTCGGCTCCGTCATCAAGGCGGTGACCTTCGCGATGACCTTCGACTACGGCGTGGCCGATCTCGACAGCCTCTATGACGCGCGCTTCCCGCTGGTGATCGGCAGTGCCCGCATCAACGACTTCCACGCCCAGCGCCGGGTGCTGAGCGTGCCGGAAGTGTTCACCCACTCCTCCAACATCGGCACCGCCAAGATGGCGCTCGACGTCGGGCTGGAGCGCCACCAGGAATTCCTCAAGCGGGTTGGGCTGTTCGACCGTCTGCAGACCGAATTGCCCGAAAGTGCCAGGCCCTTGCTGCCGAAGCGCTGGAGCAGGCTTGCCACGGCGACGGCAGCTTTCGGCCACGGTTTCGCCGTCCAGCCTCTGCAGGGTGCAGCCGTTGTTGCCGGATTGCTGAACGGGGGACACATGATGACGCCCACCCTGCTGAAGCGCAGCGGGAAAGAGGCGATGGCCATGGCGAAGACGATCGTCAAGCCGGATACCAGCGAGAAGATGCGCTACCTGTTCCGCCTGAACGGGATTGAGGGTTCCGCGTCCAAGGCCGACGTCATCGGCTACCGCGTGGGCGGCAAGACGGGCACCGCCGAGAAGGTGGTGAACGGGCGCTATTCCAAGGACAAGCGGCTTGCCTCCTTCATCGGCGCTTTTCCCATGGACCAGCCGCGCTACCTGATCCTGGTGATGCTGGACGAGCCCAAGGCGACGCCCGAGACCTTCGGCTTTGCCACCTCGGGCTGGAATGCCGTGCCGACGGCGGGGCTGATCATCGAACGCATTGCGCCAATGCTGGGCGTGGCGCCCGTTTTCACACCCGAAGACCTCGACAAGCTCGCCAAGCTCGAGGCCCAGGCCAAGAAGGGGAACTGAGGCGCAGGTGAGGACACTCGGCCAGCTGATAGCAGGAGAAGCTCCGGTTCCGCCGGGGGCGGAAGGCCTTGCCGTGGCGCATCTCACCGCCGACAGCCGCGCTGTTGTGCCGGGCTCCGTTTTCGTGGCGCTGCCGGGAACGGCCGCCGACGGCCGCAATTTCATTCCGCAGGCCATCGCAAAGGGCGCGGTGGCCGTTGTGGCGGCCGGAAACGCCGAGGCAGCGGGTGTGCCGCTCATCACGGCGGACGACCCGCGCCGGCTGTATGCGCGCATGGCCGCGCGCTTCCACGGCGCGCAGCCGGACATTGTGGTGGCCGTGACCGGAACCAGCGGCAAGACATCGGTGGCGACCTTCGTGCGCGAGATCTGGACGGCGATGGGCTTCCGCGCCGCGAGCCTCGGCACGGTGGGTGTCGTCTCGCCGGACGGCACGGTGGCACTCGAACACACGACGCCCGACGCCATGACGCTGCAGGAGATCGCCGCGAAGCTCTCAGCCGCGGACGTCGGGCATCTCGCCATCGAAGCCTCGAGCCACGGTCTGGACCAGCGCCGCCTCGACGGACTGCGCATCGCCGCGGCGGGTTTCACCAATCTCTCGCACGACCACCTCGATTATCACGCGAGCCTTGCGGATTATTTCGACGCCAAGATGCGCCTGTTCGAGGAACTGCTCATGCCGGGCAGTGCGGCCGTCATCAACGTCGATACGCCGCGCGGGCAGGAGGCAGCGCGCCGCGCCCGCGCCCGCGGCCTCAATGTGTGGAGCGTGGGGCAGTCGGGCGAAACGATCCGCCTGCTGAGCGTCACGCGCGGGCCGTCTGGGCAGCACCTGGCCGTCGAGGTCAGGGGCCGCCGGTATGAGATTGATCTGCCGCTCGCCGGTGACTTCCAGGTATCGAACGCGCTGGTCGCGGCGGGACTGGTGCTGGCGGCCGGCGGCGACGAGAAGATCGTGATGCATGCGCTGCAGTCGCTGAAGGGCGCCAGGGGCAGGCTCGAACTTGCCGGGCGGACCAGGACGGGGGCCGCGGTCTTCGTCGACTATGCCCACAAGCCGGACGCGCTGGAGAATGCGCTGGCCTCCCTCCGGCCCTATGCGCGGGGCAGGCTGCACGTGGTCTTCGGCTGCGGCGGCGACCGCGACCGGGCCAAGCGCCCGCTGATGGGCGAAATCGCAACGCGGCTTGCCGACAGGGTCTATGTGACGGATGATAATCCGCGTACGGAGGATCCTTCCGCGATCCGTGCCGCGATCATGGCGGCCGCACCCGGCGCCATCGAGATCGGCAGCAGGGCCGCGGCGATCCGCGCGGCCATCGATGCGCTGGAGGCGGGCGACGTGCTGGTGGTGGCCGGCAAGGGCCACGAAGAGGGGCAGAAGATCGGACAGCAGGTTCTGCCCTTTAGCGATCATGAGGCCGTGAAGGCCGCAATTGAGGGACACGAATACCATGGCTGAGGCCTTGTGGACGGTTGAGGAACTGCTGAAGGCCACGGGTGGACGTCTGCACGGCGAGGTGAGGGCGCCGCTCACCGCCGTTTCAATCGACTCGCGCGCGGTGAAGCCGGGCGACATTTTCATCGCCATCAAGGGCAACCGGCACGACGGGCATGACTTCGTGGCAAGCGCGCTGAAGGCCGGGGCCGGGCTTGGCGTCGTCTCCCGCGTCACGCCGGAGATGACGGCGGCAGGACCCGTGCTCGAGGTGGCGGATGATCCGCTGGAGGGCCTGGTCAACATGGGCCTTGCGGCGCGCGCGCGCTGCCGCGGGCAGATCGTGGCCGTGACCGGCAGCGTGGGCAAGACCTCGACCAAGGAGATGCTGAAGGTAGCGCTTGAGGCCTCGGGCGCGACGCATGCATCCGCTGCCTCGTTCAACAACCACTGGGGCGTGCCGCTGACGCTCGCCCGCATGCCGCGCGAGACCGCCTTCGGCGTGTTCGAGATCGGCATGAACCATGCCGGCGAAATCACGCCGCTGGTTGGCATGGTGAAGCCCAATGTGGCGATCATCACCACCATTGCGCCGAGCCACCTCGGCAATTTTTCCTCGCTCGACGGCATTGCCGATGCCAAGGCGGAGATCTTCACCGGCGTGGTGCCGGGCGGCCATGCCGTGATCAGCCGCGATACGCCCTATTTCGCGCGGCTGGCTGCGGCGGCGCGGGCGGCGGGCATTACCAGCATCGTGTCCTTCGGCAAGCATCCGGAGGCCGACGTGCGCATGGAGCAGGTGGCGCTGCACGCCGGTTGCTGCTGCGTGACGGCGCGTATTTTTGGCGAAACTGTCATCTACAAGTTGGGAATTCCCGGTGAGCACATGGCGGTGAACAGCCTCTGCGTGCTGGCGGCAGCGAAGCTTGCGGGCGCTGACCTTGCCCGCGCGGCGCTGGCGCTTGCCGTGGCCGCGCCCGCCAAGGGCCGCGGCGTGCAGCAGAAGCTAAGTATCGCTGGTGGCGAGCTTTTGCTGATCGACGAGAGCTACAATGCCAACCCCGCCTCGGTTTCTGCAGCCCTCGCGTTGCTCGGGGCAGCACAGCCTGGCTGGGGCGGACGGCGGATCGCGGTGCTGGGGGACATGCTGGAACTTGGCGAGCAGGGCCCGCAACTTCATGCCGGACTGCTGGAGCCCATGGACGCGGCCAAGGTGGATGTCCTATACGCCGCAGGTCCTCTGATGGCGAATCTTTGGGAGCGTGTGCCAAGCGACAGGCGCGGGGCCTATGCCGCAACGTCCGAGGCATTGCGCGACGCCTTGCTCGCGG
>CAIYXE010000174.1 GCA_903930095.1 uncultured Hyphomicrobiales bacterium | reverse complement strand
GCGCCCGGGCTGATCATGAGCGAGACGATCAGCGCGAACGAAGGCCACATCCAGGACTTTCGGGCACCGGTGCTTGCCAGTCGATCGATCAAGCGCGACGGTTTCCCCCGCGACCTGCTGGGTGCGCTGATCTTCCTGGCGTCGGAGGCCAGCGACTTCATCACCGGCCAGACCATCGCCGTGGATGGCGGTTCGGTCAACCTGTGAGGACGGGCCCGTGAATCACGCAAGGCTGTGGATCGACGGTGAGTGGCGCGACGCGCTGGCGGGCACGGTGGCGGAGGTGATCTCCCCGGCGACCGGCGAGGTGGTCGGGGCCTACGCCGACGCGGGCGTGGCGGATGGCCGGCAGGCAGTAGCGGCTGCCCGCCTGGCGTTCGAGGGGTCGGCCTGGAGCCGTAGCCCGAAGCTGCGCGCGGCGACCCTGCTCGGTCTGGCCCAGGCACTGGAGCACGTCATCGAGCCAATGGCCGCCGACGTGTCGGGCTGTAACGGCAAGCTGATCGGCGAGGCCCGTCACGAGGTGGCGGCTGGCGTGAGCGAGCTGACCTACTACGCGGGACTGGCGCGCAACATCTTCGGCCGCGTGACCGAACTCGAGCCGGGCCTGATGTCGATGCTGGGCCGGGAGCCGCTGGGCGTGGCAGCGATCATCGTGCCTTGGAATGCGCCCATCACCTTGCTGGTCCGGTCACTGGCGCCAGCACTGGCCGCCGGCTGCACCTGTGTGGTGAAGGGGGCGGGACAGACGGCTGCGCCCACCGAGCGGTTCTTCCGGCTGTTGGCGCAAGACAAGGCATTGCCGCGCGGCGTCGTCAACCTGGTGTTCGAAAGCGGCAGCGCAGTGGCGCAGCAGCTGGTGCAGGACCCGGATGTGGACATGATCAGCTACACCGGCAGCACCCCGGTGGGCAAGAAGATCATGGCCGCGGCAGCATCGAGCCTGAAGCGGCTGAACCTGGAACTGGGCGGCAATGCACCAGTCATGGTGATGCCCTCGGCCGACCTGCGCGCGGCGGCTGCCGGCATTGTGCGGGGCGCACTGTCGCATGCCGGCCAGGTGTGCGTGGCCGCCAGCCGGGTCATCGCGCACCGGGACATCGCCCAGTCGTTTCTGCATCAGATCACCCGCTGCTTACAGGAGCACACGGTAGGGATGCCGCACGACAGCGCCGCGCGCATGGGGCCGCTGATTGCGCACGCCAGCCGGCGCCGGATCCTGGAGTTGCAGGAGCAGGGCGGTACTGGCGCAGTGCGTCACCTGGCTTGTGAGGTACCGCGTGGCTTGCCGGCAGGCGGCGCCTTTCTGACGCCCGGCCTGGTCGAGGTGTCCGACGAAGCGTCGCCGCTGCTGCGCGAGGAGGTGTTCGGCCCGTTGTTGTCGTTCATGGCCTGCGACACAGAGCACGACATGGTGCGCGCGGCGAACCGCACGAGCTTCGGCCTGGCTGCCGGTGTGTGGACAGGCGACCTGCAACAGGGCCAGCGGATGGCCCGCGCGCTGCGATCCGGCACGGTCTGGATAAATGCCCACATGAAACTGTTCGCCGAGATCGAGACCGGTGGCTACAAGGAGAGCGGCCTCGGCCGACTGCACGGCATCGAGGGACTGGAAGCCTTCCTGCAGACCAAACACGTCTCCTGGCGCCTGTTCGACGCTGCGGCCGCGCACTGAGGCAGCCATTTCGGATGGGATGTACGGCGCGCGCCGGGCGGGAGAGCGCCTTGAGCGGCGCGGTGCAGGAGGCCTTCGCCCAACGGGACTGGCGCGAGCCAGACACGGACTTCGTCCGTGCTGCGAGATCAGCTTGAAGGCCTGGTGAAGCGCGAAACTCTCGAACCCGGAAAGTGTCCATCCTGCGGCCGACGAACATGACCAACGCGCTGTACGCTGCGCCTGCGCAAACTGTGGCGAACGCGAAAGCCGTAGAACACAATAAATCTGACACTGGTTCAGCCAGCCCACTTCACTCTTGACCAGCCATTCAAAGTTGCAAATTCATCGACACAAAAAACACAATGATTCTGACACTTCGCATTAGCGGCAAATAAATCTGCCACTTCGCAGCTTTCCTCATTGTGGTTAGTTATAACCTATTGACCCATGAAGGATCTTTCGCCCAGGTTCAGCTTTCCAATCGACATGCCTCGCCCTCGTGGCTCACGGCTGATAGAAGGATTTAGCCCAAAGCTGGGACGTCGACTTCAGTTCTTCGATCACGCAACGTTTGCCGTCTGGATCGCTCTAGAGGCCACGCCAGATGTCATCACCTTGTGCGAGCGACCCAGCCGAACGGGCAAAGACAAGGGCGATCCGATAGTCGACTTCTGGGTGCGTCGCGCGGTGGGTGAAGAATTCCTGTTTGTCCCCACTGGCGATACGTCTGTGCCCCGCCTAGACGTATGCTTGAACCTGCCAGCGCGGACCGTCACGGTCAGTGAGCGCGCCGCGCAATCAACATGGACGGCAAACTGGATGCGCATGCTGCCTGTCGTCAATGCGGCGCGCAATGCACTTACGAATTCGGCTTTGAAATCGATATG
>CAIYXE010000173.1 GCA_903930095.1 uncultured Hyphomicrobiales bacterium | reverse complement strand
GCGTGAGGCGGCCAAGGGCCATATGCTTCCCGCCGAGATGGAGGGTGGCCCGGGCAATCCACTCGGCGCGCGGGCGCTCTATATTGGTGGCTCCATCTACCGCATCCACGGAACCAACGCGCCAGGCTCGATCGGGGGGGCGGTCTCCTCCGGCTGCATCCGCATGATGAACAGCGATGTGATCGACCTGTATGAACGCGTCCGCTTGGGCGCCAAGGTCTACGTGACACAGTAGGCGCACAGTCCAAAGACCAATCGAACGCGAAAGGGCCGCACCATGGTGCGGCCCTTTTCTGTGAGCAGAAAAGAACTGACCCCGGAGGCGCGTGCCGTCCGGGGTCCAGTCCTGAAGTCTCAGAATGTTACTTCTTGGCGGCCTTCTTGGCCGGCTTCTTGGCGGCCTTCTTGGCAACCTTCTTGGCAGCCGGCTTCTTGGCGGCCTTCTTGGCGGCCTTCTTGGCAGGCTTCTTTGCAGCTTTCTTCGCAGCCATTGCTGTCTCTCCTAGAGTTGATAGTGCCCCACAACGCAGGTAAGCCTCACACAGACGGGCAGGCTGGCATGTAAGAACCGTGCTTGACCGTCATTGATGTGTTTACTGCACCCGCTTGTGTGATTCGGCAATATGCCGACAACATGTTGTATGCTCCAAAAATCTCGCTAACAATCGGTAAACGCTGGGGAAACCGGCTGAAAAGTCCTTGCACGGACGAAAACCCCGAGAAGCGCCAAAAATCCAGCAAAACAAGGCGTTTTCACTATTATTCAGTGTGCTGACGACTGGCGTTTTCCGGTGCGTGCGGGCGCGCGTCCCTGTCAAGACCCGGCGGCCGAATGCCCAGGAAGCTGTGGATATTTTTTTCGCGAGCCGCCTTCTGGCGCCACCTTCTGGCCCCTCGCAAGCCGCGTGAGAAGCCTCATCGCACCGGAAGCATGTTCCAAAAGCGAAGAGGCCGGAACGTGTCCGGCCTCTTCTTGACGCGTTGATCGCAGGCTTCGCTCACGAACAGCCGCTGGTCGAGCCGCAGGTGTCGCACTTCAGGCAGGTGCCATTCCTGACCATGGTGAAGTTGCCGCATTCAGAGCAGCTCTCGCCTTCGTAGCCCTTCATGCGCGCTTCTGCCCGGCGGTCACTTGCGGTGATGACGGCGGTCTCGACCGCGATCGACATCTCCTGGCGCACCTGCGTTGCAACCACGGGCATCTCGGCAAGCGCAAGGGCGCCGTGCGCGTCAGCCTTCAGCTGCAGCGCGGGTATCGGCTGCGCGCCCGACATCACCACCACGTTGGAGGTGGCGAGGTTGGGACGGCGCACGAAGCCCGACGACAGCACGCGGGAGGCCGGCACGCGCGGCGCGTTGTCAGAGCCTTCGCCCTTGCCAAGCGAATCGAAGCCCATCTCAGAGGGCTCGACATGGGCGAGGTCGGTGCGGCCGAGGTAGGATACGGCCAGTTCACGGAACACGTAGTCGAGGATCGATGTCGCGTTCTTGATCGAGTCGTTGCCCTGCACCATGCCGGCGGGTTCGAACTTGGTGAAGGTGAAGGCGTCCACGAACTCCTCCAGCGGCACGCCGTACTGGAGGCCGACGGAGACCGCGATGGCGAAATTGTTCATCATGGCGCGGAGGGCGGCACCCTCCTTGTGCATGTCGATGAAGATCTCGCCGAGCTTGCCGTCGTCGTATTCGCCGGTGCGGAGATAGACCTTGTGCCCGCCGACGACCGCCTTCTGGGTATAGCCCTTCCGGCGGTGCGGCAGCTTCTCGCGCGAGCGCTCACGTTCGATGATGCGCTCCACGATCTTTTCCACCACGGTCTCGACGCGAGCGGCCATCGGCTTCGCGGCAAGGGCGTCCACGGCCTCATCTGCCTCATCCTCGTCATCCGCGATCAGCTGGGCGGAAAGAGGCTGGGAGAGCTTTGAGCCGTCGCGGTAGAGCGCATTGGCCTTCAGCGCCAGCTTCCAGGAGAGCATGTAGGCGTTGGCGCAATCCTCGACGTTGGCGTCGTTCGGCATGTTGATGGTCTTCGAGATGGCCCCCGAGATGAAGGGCTGGCTCGCCGCCATCATGCGGATGTGGCTCTCGACCGAGAGGTAGCGCTTGCCGAGGCGGCCGCAGGGGTTGGCGCAGTCGAAGACGGGCAGGTGTTCGGGGCGAAGGCCCGGCGCACCCTCGAGCGTCATGGCGCCGCAGACATGGACGTTCGCCTTGTCGATGTCGGCCCTGGAGAAGCCGAGATGGCTCAGCATGTCGAAGCCGAAATCGTTGAGTTGTTCGTCGGTGATGCCGAGTACCGTCCGGCAGAACTCCTCGCCCAGCGTCCACTTGTTGAACACGAACTTGATGTCGAAGGCGGAGGCCAGACCCGATTCGATCTTGGCGATCTGCTCCTCCCCGAAGCCCTTGAGCTTGAGGGCGGTGTGGTTGAGGGCAGGGGCGTCCGCCAGCGTGCCGTGGCCCACGGCATAGGCGATGATCTTCTCGATCTCGGCCTGGCCGTAGCCCAGCGTGCGCATGGCCTCCGGCACGGCCTGGTTGATGATCTTGAAGTAGCCGCCGCCGGCCAGCTTCTTGAACTTCACCAGCGCGAAGTCAGGCTCGATGCCGGTCGTGTCGCAGTCCATGACGAGGCCGATCGTGCCGGTGGGCGCGATGACGGTGGCTTGCGCATTGCGGTAGCCATGCTGCTCGCCCAGCGTCACCGCACTGTCCCAGGCGCGGCGTGCGGCCTCGGCAAGGCGCTTGTCCTTGAGGCCGGTCTCGTCCAGCGCGACGGGGACCGTGCGCAGGCCTTCGTAGCCGACGGCCGCGCCATAGGCCGCGCGGCGGTGGTTGCGCATCACCCGGAGCATGTGCTCACGGTTGCGCGCAAAGCCGTTGAAGGGGCCGAGCTCCTTCGCCATCTCGGCGGAGGTGGCATAGGAAACGCCCGTCATGATGGCCGAAAGCGCAGCGCAGATGGCGCGGCCCTCATGGCTGTCATAGGGGATGCCGGCCGTCATTAGCAGGCCGCCGATGTTGGCGAAGCCCAAGCCCAGCGTGCGGAACTCGTAGGAGAGCTTGGCGATCTCCTTGGACGGGAACTGCGCCATCATCACCGAGACCTCGAGGACGATGGTCCACAGCCGAACAGCGTGCTCGAAGGAGGCAATGTCGAACTCGCCCGTCGTACCGTCGCGGAACTGCAGCAGGTTAAGCGAGGCCAGGTTGCAGGCCGTGTCGTCCAGGAACATGTATTCCGAGCACGGGTTCGAGGCGCGGATCTCACCTGACGCCGGGCAGGTGTGCCAGTCGTTGATGGTCGAGTGATACTGGATGCCGGGGTCGGCGGAAGCCCAGGCGGCAAAGCCGATTTTGTCCCAGAGTTCGGCAGCCTTCACCGTCTTGGTGACCTTGCCCGAGAGGCGGGAATTCAGCTGCCAGTCACTGCCGCGCTCCACCGCATGGAGGAATTCGTCCGTCACGCGCACCGAGTTGTTGGAGTTCTGGCCGGACACCGTGCGGTAGGCTTCGCCGTCCCAGTCGCTGTCATAGGTGTCGAAGGCGATCTCCTTGTAGCCCTGGCGGGCGAACTGGATGACGCGCTTGATGTAGTTGTCGGAGACCAGCGCCTTGCGGGCGTCCTTCACCGCGCGCTTCAGCGCCGGGTTGCGGTCGATCTCGTAGCAATCCTCGCCGGGGCCTTCGCAGTTGACGCAGGCCTTCATCACCGCCTGAAGATGCTTCTTCACCGTCCGGGAGCCGGTGACGAGGGCCGCCACCTTCTGCTCTTCCTTCACCTTCCAGTCGATGAAGTCTTCCACATCCGGATGGTCGACGTCGACGATCACCATCTTGGCCGCGCGCCTGGTGGTGCCGCCGGACTTGATGGCGCCCGCTGCCCGGTCGCCGATCTTGAGGAAGCTCATCAGTCCTGAGGACTTGCCGCCGCCCGACAGCTTCTCATTCTCGCCGCGCAGGTCAGAGAAGTTGGAGCCCGTGCCGGAGCCGTACTTGAACAGGCGCGCCTCCCGCACCCAGAGATCCATGATGCCGCCCTCATTCACGAGGTCATCGGCCACGGACTGGATGAAGCAGGCATGGGGCTGCGGGTGCTCATAGGCGGACTTCGACTTGGTCAGGCGGCCCGTCTCGAAGTCGACGTAATAATGGCCCTGTCCCGGACCGTCGATGCCATAGGCCCAGTGCAGGCCGGTGTTGAACCACTGCGGCGAGTTGGGGGCGCATTTCTGGGTGGCGAGCATGAAGCACATCTCGTCATAAAAGGCGCGCGCGTCCTCTTCGGAGGCGAAATACTTGCCCTTCCAGCCCCAGTAGGTCCAGGTGCCGGCCAGCCGGCTGAACACTTGCGTGGACGAACGCTCTCCCGTGAAGCGCTCCTTCTCAGGCAGTCCGGCGAGGGCCTCCTCGTCGGCAACCGAACGCCACAGCCAGGAGGGGACGGTTTCCTCTTCCACGCGCTTCAGCGCCTTCGGCACGCCCGCCTTGCGGAAATACTTCTGCGCCAGAATGTCGGTCGCGACCTGGCTCCACGACGCGGGAACATCGATGTTCTCCAGGCGGAACACCACAGAGCCGTCCGGGTTCTTGATCTCGCTGGTGGCGCGGCGGAATTCGATCTCCGCATAGGGCTCCTGTCCGGCCTTGGTGTAACGGCGTTCAATCCGCATCTTCTTCAGTCCTCTTTCATATCGTTGCCACGAGCGCGCAAAAAGACGCCCCGAGGTGCCAATTCCACCCAGTTCGAAACACACACATCCCTGTCCCCGGAAACTGACGTCCCCGAGCTTGCAGGCTCTTCTTTTGAGTTATCCGTTGTGGAAAAAACCGTTCTCTCGGCCTCTTCCGTCAACCCCTCAGCCCTACCTGACAAGATAGTCCCGAAGGATTTGGTGCGTCAATGCCTAGTGTTTTAACAACTGGTTAACACTACATCTTGTGTCCCAAGCACGGCGCACCCTCTGGATGAATCTTCTTTCATACGATTCTCCGGATTAGCTCAAGGACTACCGCAGCTTATGCGCGCTATACACAGGGGCGCACCGTCATCGACCTGTCACATGGGGCATCGACAAAGGGCTACCTTTGGCTGGATCGAGCCTGGGTCGCGGGTGTTTTTCACCGCTATCCACAGTTACGAAACCACCCTTTCCGGCAATCTTCAGTCCTTGCCGGCGCCCGGCTCCTCCCGAATCGGGCCCAGACGCCACAGCAGAATCAGTGCCAGGCCGGTGATGGCGCCCATCATCAGCCAAGCCTCGTTGACGGCCATGGTGACGGCAGTCTCCTGCACCGTGTCCATGATGCCGAGGAGGCCCGTGGGGTCCTCGGGGTCGGGAAGCTCGTCGGTTGTGATCCGTAGCAGACTTGCCGCTGCGGCAGGGTCGGCTGTCATCATGTCGGTGATCCGGTCAGCGTGCTCGGCGCTGCGGCTGAACAGCAGGGTGTCGATCAGCGCGATGCCGATGACCCCGCCCAGGGCCCGGCTCAGGTTGTAGAGGCCGCTCGCATCGCTCACCTTGTCCGCCGGCAGGAAGCCGAGGGCAAAGCGGGTGACGGGAACAATGCAGAAGCCGAGCGCCAAGCCGCGGACCACCTGGGCCCAGAACAATTCATTGTAGCCCGACTCGCGCGTTTCGAACCCGCTCATCGCCAGCCCTGCGGCAAAGACGCCGAAACCGATTATGGCCAGCAGGCGCGGCGTCATGAGGCGGTCGAGCACGACAGACAGCGGGGCCGAAACGAGCTGCGCGATGCCGGTGACAAGGATGATGAGGCCGATCTCGAGCGGCCCCATGTAGCGCACCAGCGCCAGGAACACCGGCAGCAGGTAGACCGACCCGATGAGGCCGATGCCGAGAATGAAGCTCAGCCCGCAACCATAGGCGAGGTAACGGTCCTTGAAGAGGCTGAAGTCGACCACCGGTGCGGGGCGGATCACCATCAGCCAGGTCAACGCCGCGAAAGTGCCGAACAGCGCGAGGGTGATGGGTGACAGCCACCCCTGGTCAGGCGCCTCCTTGAGGCCGATCTCAAGGGCGGCGAGCGACACCGCCAGGAAAATCAGCGATGCCACGTCAAGCTGTTTCAGCAGCCCGAGCTGCAGGGGCTCACGCGGGAAGCAGGTGATGGTCAGAACCGCGGCGATCAGGCAGGGCGCCACATTGATCAGGAACAGCCAGTGCCAGGACAGCGTTTCGGTGATCAGCCCGCCGGTGACCGGACCCATGGTCGGTGCGATGACGGCCAGAATGCCGCCCATGACCGTGGCCAGCGCCTGTTCCTGGCCGGGCCGGAACAGCAGGAACACGGCAGAAAACATCGTGGGGATCAGTATGCCGGCACCCATGCCCTGGAAGGTGCGGAACGTCACCAGCTGGGCGAACGTCGTGCTGAGCGCGCAACCGATTGAGGCGGCGGTGAAAAGGGTGATGGCGAAGAGCACCAGCCGCTTGAGCGACAGGACCCGCATCAGCAGCCCGGTGAGCGGAATGGTGATGATCTCAGCAATGAGGTAGGAGGTCTGGATCCAGCTCATCCTGTCGGCGCCGATGTCAAGCGCCTCCTCGATGACGCTGAGCGATGTGATGACGATCTGGATGTCCAGAACCGCCATGAACATGGCGATGCAGAGGCCGGCAAAGCCCAGCCATTTGCGGGTTTCACTTACCGAGCCGAGGTTTAGGGGAAGGTCCGTCATGGGGCCTCGTAGCACGAACCGGCCGGATCGTGCATCCAATCACCGCGCGGGAGTGGCAGGGCCTGTATTTCCCTTGCCGTATTGCCTATCTGTCGCCCCATGCCCGCCGCCTCGCCACCATCGCTGACGTGCTCCTTACCCGCCCGCGCCAGGAAATGGGAGGGGCATGACGGCTTGACGGCGGAAGCGGACCGGCCCATTGCGGGCCATCTGGTGACTGTCGCACTCATCCCGTAGACAGCCACCCCGGAACCTCGAGGACCAGCCCTGCCGTGATGGACGTGATCCAGCCCTATCTCGATTACTTCTCCGCCAATCCAGAGTGGGCGCTGGTCATCATCTTCCTTGTGGCCATGGGCGAGGCACTGCTGATCATCGGCCTGTTCGTGCCCTCGACGGCAGTTCTCGTCGGCGCGGGCGTCCTGATCGGCACGGGGCACCTGAGTTTCTGGCCCGTCATCATCGTCACCACGCTCGGCGCCATCCTGGGCGACCAGCTCTCTTACTGGGCCGGGCGATTCTTCGGCGAAAGCCTCAAGACCATGTGGCCGCTCAACCACTATCCGCAACTCGTCGCCAAGGGCGAGGACTTCGTGCGCGAGCACGGCGGCAAAAGCGTCGCGATCGGCCGTTTCGTGCCGGGCGTCAAGTCGGTGGTGCCGGGCGTGGTCGGCATGCTGGGCATGAACCAGGCCTTCTTCGTCTTCGTAAACGTGACCTCGGCCGTCGTCTGGGCCTTCGTGCATGTGTTGCCGGGCGTGCTGATCGGCCAGGGGCTGGCCTTTGCGGGCGAACTGAGCGGACGCCTGTTTGTGGTGCTGCTGGTGCTGCTGGTGCTGCTGGCGCTCGCGGGCTACGTCATCCGGCTGGCTGCTGCCGGCGTGTCGCCCTACCTCAACCATCTGCTGGTGCGCGTCTCGGATTGGGCGCGGGCGAAGCCCGGAAGGTCCTGGCAGCGCTTTGCACGGGCGCTGGCTCCCGAGAACCCGCGCTCCGTCGCGATCGTGCTGTTCGCCGCCATCGCTGTCGCCGGCGTGATCGGCCTTCTCAACCTGGGTTTCCGGGCCGCGACCGGCGATGCCGTTTCCAACATCGACCTCTCGGTCGCCTCGCTGATGCGCGAGACGCGCAATGCGCCTGCCGACACGATCATGACAGTAATCACCATGATGGGCGACACGCCGGTGATGCTGGCGCTGGCCGCCGCCATGCTGGGCTGGCTCGTCTGGCACAAGGCCTACCGTGCGGCCTGGGCGGCGGGTTTCGTCATCGTGGCGGCAAAGCTCTTCGAGATGGCCATGAAGGCCGGTATCCAGCGCGCGCGGCCCAGCGAACTCAACTATGCGGGTCCGGACATCTTCTCCTTTCCCTCCGGGCACGCCACCATGTCGACCGTGATCTTCGGCATTCTGGCCGTGCTGGTGAGCCATTCGATGGGGCGCTGGGGCAGGGCGCTGGTCTATGCCACCTGCGCGGTGGTGGTGGTGATGATCGCCTATTCCCGCGTCTATCTCGGCGCCCACTGGCTGTCGGACGTGCTGGCAGGGCTGCTTTTCGGCACGGTGATGATGGCAGCCTTCGGCGTGGCGATCGAGGCCATACCGCCGCGCCGGATCAAGCCTGTGGGACTGTTCGCCTCGGCACTGGGCGTGTTCGTCCTCGCGGGCGGCTTGCACGTGGCCACGGGGCTTGCCCGCGCCCATCAACTCTATGCCATGCCGGAACGCCAGGTAGCGATGCCGGTCGGCCAGTGGGTGGGGTCGGCCTGGGAGACGCTTCCCCTCCGCCGCATCGATCTCGCGGGCAGGCCGGAAGAGGTGTTCATCGCCCAGTACGCGGGCGATCTCGACCACTTCGCGCAGTCGCTCGACGGCGGCGGCTGGAGCGTGGTGCCCGCCTGGACCTGGCGGAAGAGCCTGCCCTACCTCAATCCTGACGCCACCCTGGCCGAGTTGCCGCCACGGCCGGCACTGCATGAAGGTCTGCAGGCCAGGCTGACACTCACCCGCAAGGTGGAGGGCGATCCCGATGCGCGCGAGGTCCTGCGCCTCTACAAGACGGATGTGGCTGCCGCCGAAGGCAGCCTGACCAAGCCCGTCTACCTCGTGAGCCTCACGCGGGAAGTGCGGAGCAACGGGCTCAAGCTCTATTCCATTCCTGCACTGGCGCCCGCTTCGCCTGATGACGTGGCGCAATTGCGCAGCGCATGGGCCGGTGCCAAGGGCCTCAGCGTGCTTGCCAGCCGCGAGCGTGACGGAATTGCCAAGGACCTGATCGCCGCCGCTCCGTGAGTGGCAAATCGGCACTGGACGGGGGCCGCCCCATCCGCCATATTCCGCCGCGATTTCAGGGGCCTTCCGCCCCGCTCAACGGACGAATCGGCATGTCATTTCTGAAGCAGCTCTTCACCTGGTGGAACGGCCAGACGCTGAACACGCGGTTCTATACCTGGCGCAACGGCGAGTATGTGGGCTCCGACGAGTCCGGCAACAAATACTACCGTGCGAAGTCGGCATTGCCCCAGTCGATCAAGGAGCGGCGCTGGGTCATCTACAATGGCTATTCCGAGGCCTCCTCCATTCCTCCCGGCTGGCACGGATGGATGCATCATCGCACCGACGTGACGCCGGCCCAGGAAAACTACCATCCGGCGGAATGGCAGAAGCCCCATACCCCGAACCAGACCGGCACGCCCATGGCGTATCGCCCGAAGGGATCGATCCTGGCGGGTTCCACGCCCGCCCCGCGCGCGGCGGACTATTCCGCCTGGCGGCCGGAGTAAGCCCGCCATATTTTGGCTGGGGTCTGTACCTAGATCCCGCCGGTAACGAACAGGAGAAGGCGGCCTTGAAGAATTCGACGGTTGAGACGCTGATCGGCACCGCGGTCGTCGCGATCGCTGCGGCCTTCTTCATCTATGCCTATCAGGCCTCCGAGCGGGGCGGCACCGCGGGCAGCTACCGCATCAGCGCCGAGTTCGACAATGCTGAGGGTGTCAGCATCGGGACGGATGTGCGGGTGGCGGGCGTCAAGGTCGGCTCGGTCGTGGACTTCACGCTCAATCCGGAAAACTTCCAGGCCAATGTCAAGATGGAGCTCGACCCCAAGGTTCAGCTCACCGAGGACGCGTCCGCCAAGGTCACGGCCGAGGGCCTTCTCGGATCGAAGTTCATCTCGCTTGAGCAGGGCGGTGCGGAGACAATGCTCGCCGAGGGCGGGGTCATCTCCAACACCCAGGGCGCGGTCGATATCTGGTCGCTCATCAGCCAGGCGATGTTCGAGAACAAGGGCGGCGCCTCCGGCGGCGCTGCCGAAACCCAGACACCGTGATGACCACTCAGGCCGATCCGCGCCGCCAGGTGTGGTCGGCGGGTTCCTATGATACCCATGCCCGTTTCGTCTCTGATCTCGCCACCGGCGTCGTCGGCTGGCTGGCGCCGCGGGCGGGCGAACGCATTCTCGACCTTGGCTGTGGCGACGGCGTCCTTACGGAGGAACTCGCCGCGGCAGGCGCGCAGGTGGTGGGGGTAGATTCCAGCGAGGACTTTATCGCGGCGGCACGCGCCCGCGGCATCGATGCGCGCCTGATGGACGGGCAGGCGCTGGACTTCACCGCCGAATTCGACGCCGTCTTCTCCAACGCCGCCCTGCACTGGATGAGGGACGCCGATGCCGTTGTGCGTGGCGTTGCACGCGCGCTGAAGCCCGGTGGCCGCTTCGTTGCCGAGTTTGGCGGGCACGGCAACGTGGCTGCCATCGTCACCGCCATGCACGCGGTGGCATCCCGGCGCGGCGGGGATGTGGGGCTCGCCCATCCCTGGTATTTCCCCGCCGTCTCGCCTTATCAGTCGCTGCTCGCGCGCTACGGCTTTACGGTGCAGCGGATCGCCCTCATTCCACGCCCGGTGGTGCTGAAGACCGGCATCGCTGAATGGCTCATGCTGTTTCGCAAGCCGTTCTTCGCGCAGTTCGGGGCAGATGCGGACAGCGCGCTTTCCGAGACAGTCGAATTGCTTCGCCCCGCGCTCTGTGATGCAGACGGACATTGGACGGCGGACTATGTGAGGCTCCGGGTGGAGGCGGTGAAGCCATGAGGCGCGCCAGCCTTGCCCTCGCAATAATGCTCGCCGCAATGGCCCAGGCACACGCCGAGGCCGAGCGGATGAGCAACCCCATCGCGGTGTTCGCCGGGCTGGACAAGATTACCGGCGTCACGACCACATTCGAGATCCCGATCGGGGAAGAGCGCCGCTTCGGCGCCCTCATTGTGAAGCCCAATGCGTGCTTCACGCGTCCCGTCACGGCGGAGCCGAAGACGACGAGCTTCGTCGAAGTCGACCAGGTCGAGGTCGAGAAAACCCGCAAGCGCATTTTTTCCGGCTGGATGTTTGCGGAAAGCCCTGGCCTCAACGCCGTCGAACACGCCATCTACGACGTCTGGCTCACCGGCTGCCGCGATCCCAACGCTCCGCCTCCGGTCGTCGAAGTGCTTCCTGATCTCAACGCGCTGCAGGAGCAGATCAGCCAGGACGAGGAAGTGGCAGACTAATCAGGGCGCAAGCCCGCCCATGCGAGCACCGCCTCGGGCTCCGCATCCTGGTCGAAGGCGAAGAAGTCAGCCTCGAGCGACAGCAGCGGCTCCATCACCTGGTGGTAGCGGGTCTTGGGCATCTGGATGGCGCCGAGGCGCTCCAGATGGGGGTTCACGAACTGCGCATCGAGCAGTTTGAAGCCGCCGAAGTTGAGCCGGGCCACGAGGTGAACGAGCGCCACCTTACTGGCGTCGGTCACGCGGGAGAACATGCTTTCCCCGAAGAACACCGCCCCGATCCGGACGCCATAGAGCCCGCCCACAAGGGTTCCCTGCTGCCAGCATTCAACGCTGTGGCAGCAGCCCATGCGGTGGAGCTGGGAATAGAGCGCCACGATGCGTGCGTTGATCCATGTCGAGTTGCGGCCCGGCGCGCGTGCGGCGCACTGGGCGATCACGGCTGGAAAATCATGGTCGATCTTGATGTCGAACGTCCTGCGCCGCACGCACTTGCGCAGCGAATGAGAGATCCTCAGTCCATCAAGCGGAATGACGCCGCGCTCTTCCGGCTCGACCCAGTAGAGCGCATTGTCTTCTGCGCTCTCCGCCATCGGGAAGATGCCCGCCGCATAGGCGCGGAGCAGGATTTGCGGCGTGATGGTGCTCATCGCGGCATCAGGCCTGGCGGGCGAGATAGTTCTCCAGCCAGTGAATGTCGTAGTGGCCGTCGATGATGTCGGGCTCGGCCAGAAGCTGCTGGAACAGCGGAATGGTGGTTTCGATGCCTTCGATCACGAATTCGCTCAGGGCGCGCTTCAGCCGCATCATGCATTCGGTGCGGCTCTTGCCGGAGACGATCAGCTTGCCGATCAGGCTGTCGTAATAGGGCGGAATGCGGTAGCCGGCATAAAGTGCCGAGTCGACGCGGCAGCCGAGCCCG
>CAIYXE010000172.1 GCA_903930095.1 uncultured Hyphomicrobiales bacterium | reverse complement strand
CCGCAAGCTGATCCGCCTCCAGTGCTACGAGGGCCTCGACATCAACTCCGCCGTCTATGAGTGGAATTATTCCGCCCAGATGATCGAGATCCGCCTGGCCGAAGCCTCCGGCGAGCTCGACCGGCAGCGGCTGGGCCAGGACATTTTTGCCGAGCGCTTCCTCATCAAGCGCGCATTGCTCCAGGCGCTGGAAGCGCCGAAGGGCCAGGCCCCCGTGCTGCTGATCGACGAACTCGACCGCACGGATGAAGCCTTCGAGGCCTATCTGCTCGAGGTGCTGTCGGACTTCCAGGTAACCATCCCCGAGCTTGGCACCATCAAGGCGGAAGAGCCGCCCATCGTTATCATCACCTCCAACCGCACCCGCGAAGTGCATGACGCGTTGAAGCGCCGCTGCCTCTATCACTGGGTGGGCTACCCGGATGCCAAGCGCGAACTCGAGATCGTCAAGGCCCGCCGCCCCGCGGCGTCCGATGCGCTGGCCAAGGAGGTCGTGCTCTTCGTCCAGTCGCTGCGTGGCGGCGATCTCTACAAGGCGCCGGGTGTTGCCGAAACGCTGGACTGGGTGACGGCACTCCATGAGCTCGATGCCATGTCGCTCGACCCGCAGATGGTGAACGATACGCTGGGCGTGCTCTTGAAGTACCAGGACGACATCAGCCGCATGCAGGGCACCGAGGCCAAGCGCATCCTTGACCAGATCAAGGATGAAATCCGCACCATGTCGCATACATAAGGATGGTGCAGAACCCGTTCTCCAGCCCCGCCAACCAGAACCAGCGCCCGCTGTCGGGCAAGCTGGCGGAGAACGTGATGCATTTCGCCCGCGTGCTGCGCGAGGCGGGCATCCCCGTTGGCCCCGGCGCGGTGATTGACGCGCTCGATGCCGCCATGTCGGGTTCGCTGCGCACGCGCGATGATTTCTACTGGACGCTCCACGCCGTCTTCGTGAAGCGCCGCGACCAGCGTGAGTTGTTCGACCAGGCCTTCCACGTCTTCTGGAAAAAGCCCAAGATGCTGGAGCAGCTGATGCAGCTGTTCTTCCACCAGGTGTCGCGTGATGTGGGTGAGAAGGCCAAGCAGGCGGGCTTCCGCAGGCTCGCCGAAGCCATGTTCGACAAGCAGGAAGTCCAGAACCGCCAGCGCGAGAAGAAGGACGACATCGAGGTCGACGCCACCTTCACCGCCTCCGCCGAGGAGGTTCTGCGGCGCAAGGACTTCGAGCAGATGACGGTGGCCGAGCAGGCCCAGGCGAAGCATGCCATCGCGCGCCTCAGGCTGCACCGCACTGAGGTGATGACCAGGCGCTGGCAACGATCAGGTCACGGCCCGGCCATCGACATGCGCCGCACGCTGAAGGGCTCGATGCGGGCAGGGGGCCATTTCATCGATCTCGAACGCCGTGAGAAGCAGTGGCATCAGCCGCCGCTGGTGGTGCTCTGCGACATTTCCGGCTCCTGCTCCAACTATTCGCGCATGTTCCTCCACTTCCTCCACGCGCTGACCAATGACCGTGACCGGGTGAGCGTCTTCCTCTTTGGAACCCGTCTCACCAACGTCACGCGGGAACTCGCGCGCCGCGACATCGATGAGGCGATGGCCAAGGTCTCAGGCGCGGTGAAGGACTGGTCCGGCGGCACCCGCATCGGCACCTCGCTCAAGGAGTTCAATTACAAATGGGCCCGCCGCGTGCTGACCCAAGGCGCGCATGTGCTGATCATGACCGATGGTCTCGACCGCGAGGGCGTCGACACGCTGGAACATGAAATGCAGCGCCTGCGCCGCCAGACAAAGCGTATCATCTGGCTCAACCCGCTCTTGCGCTTCGACGGCTTCAAGGCCATGGCCGGCGGCGTCCGCGCGATGATGCCCCATGTGGATGAGTTCCGCCCCGTCCACTCCCTCGATTCCCTGCGCGACCTGGCCACCGCCCTTGCGGGCCCTCCGGCTGCGGAGCATGATCCGCGGATATGGTTGAGGCGGGGGTGAGTTAGTTTTCCCCTCTCCCCCGATGGGGGCGAGGGGGTATAGACACATATCAGGAGCCCATCATGGCCGCATCCGATCACACCATTCTCGAACAGGCCTCCGACTGGCTGAAGTCCGGCCGCAAGGTGGCCATTGCCACGGTAGTTGAAACCTGGGGCTCTGCCCCGCAGCCCATCGGCAGCCAACTCGTCATCGATGAGGAGGGTAACTTCATCGGTTCCGTCTCCGGCGGTTGCGTCGAAGGCACCGTTGTGACGGAGGCCCTCGACATCATCGCCTCGGGCAAGCCGAAGCTCCTCGAATTCGGCGTGGCGGATGAGACGGCGTGGAAGGTGGGGCTCGCCTGCGGCGGGCGCATTGGCGTCTATGTGGAGCCCGTCAATTGAAGCGCGAGACTCTCGAACAACTGCTCGCCGCCCGTGCCAACCGGCAGGCGGTGGCGCTCATCACGGACCTCAAGAGCGGCGCGCAGCGCATCGTGCCGCGTGCGGCAGCAGCGGCGGACCCGCTGGCGGCAAAGCTCGACGAGGCCTTCCGCTTCGACCAGTCGGGCAGCCATGAAGGCCACTTCATCAACATCCACAATCCGCCGCTCCGGCTTGTCATCATCGGCGCGGTGCATATTGCGCAAAGCGTCATCCCCATTGCGCAGCAACTGGGTTACGACGTGACCGTGATTGACCCGCGCGGCGCCTTCGCCACCGGCGCGCGCTTCCCCGGCATCGCACTCTACGACGAATGGCCAGACGAGGTGATCCCGAAGCTCGGCCTTGATCCGCGCACCGCGCTGGTCGCGCTCACCCACGACCCGAAAATCGACGACCCCGCCCTGAATGCCGCGCTCGCGTCGGACGTCTTCTACATCGGCGCGCTCGGCTCCAAGAAGACTCAAAGCTCGCGCGCCCAGCGCCTAAGGGAATCGGGCTTCGCGGATGAGCAGCTTGCCCGCATCCACGGCCCCATCGGCCTGAACATCGGGGCCAAGGGCGCGCCAGAGATCGCCGTCTCGATCATGGCGGAAATGACGCGCGCGCTGCGCCTCGGTGACTGAGATGATCTTCGGAGAAATGCCGCTGTCTGAGGCCCAAGGCGCCATCCTCGCGCATTCGGTGAAGCATCAGGCCGGCATGTTCAAGAAGGGCCGCACCCTGACGGCGGATGACATCTCGCTCCTCGAAGCCTCCGGCGTGACCGCCGTCTTCGCCGCAAAGCTCGGCGCGGCTGATGTGCCGGAAGACGAAGCCGCCGCCGCCGTGGCGAAGATCGTGGGCGCGCACGGCACTCTGGCGCAGGCGCCCTTCACCGGCCGCGCCAATCTCCATGCCACGGCCCACGGCCTCGCCATTGTCGACGTGGACCGCGTGCGCGCCCTCAACCGCCTGCATGAAAGCCTGACTCTCGCCACCGTGCAGCCCTTTGCCATCGTGGAGGAGCGGGAGATGGTGGCAACCGTCAAGGTCATACCCTTCGCCGTGCCGCGCCCCGTGCTCGACAGGGCGCTGGCCATCATCGGCAACACCCCGCTGGTCCGTGTCGAGGCCTTCCGCAACAAGCGCACAGGGCTCGTCATCACCAGGCTGCCGCAGACCAAGCCCTCGATCATCGCCAAGTCGGAGGATTCGATCCGTGAACGGATCACTGCGCTGGGCGGCACGCTCGCCGCGGTGAGCGTGGTCCCGCACGGCATTGCAGAGGTATCCGCCGCCATCACCGCATTCAAGGCGCAGCACTGCGATCCCATCCTCGTTTTCGGCGCATCCGCCATCGTGGACCGGGGCGACATCATCCCCATGGCGGTCAAGAATGCGGGTGGCGGCGTCATCCACCTCGGCATGCCGGTCGACCCCGGCAATCTCATGATGTTCGGCGCTGTTGGAAATGTGCCGGTCATCGGCGTTCCCTCCTGTGCGCGCTCCCCCAAGCTCAACGGTTTTGACTGGGTGCTGGCCCGCGTCATGGCGGATGTTCCGGTCACGCGGGAGGATATCATGGACATGGGGGCAGGGGGCCTCCTCGCTGAAATCCCCACACGCCCGTCCCCGCGTGAGGGAAGACCCAAGCCACAGCGCGCGCCGCGCGTTGCCGCGGTGATCCTGGCTGCAGGCATGTCCTCCCGCATGGGATCGAACAAGCTGCTGGCAGATGTCGGTGGCCAGCCGATGATCCGCCGCACCGTCGCCGCCATGCGGCAGGCAGCCGACCAGTCGATCATCGTCACGGGGCGGGATGCCACTGCGGTCGAAGCCGCACTCGAGGGCCTGCCCGTCACCTTCGTGCACAATCCGGATTATGCAGAAGGCCTCTCCACCTCGCTCCGCGCCGGCATCTCCGCACTCACACCCGGCACGGATGCAGCACTCGTTGCGCTGGGAGACATGCCGCTGGTCTCAGCCGAGGTGGTCCGCCGTCTCATCGCGGCACTGAACCCCGCCGAACATCGCTCGATCTGTGTTCCTGTCTTCAAGGGCGAGCGCGGCAATCCGGTGCTGTGGGCGCACCAGCATTTCGAGGCGCTGAAGCAGATGACGGGCGACAGGGGTGCACGCGTGCTGTTCGATCAGCTGAACGACGACATCGTCGAGGTGGCCATGCCTGACGCCGCCGTGCTGCGCGATGCGGATACGCCGGAAGCGCTGGCGGGGATGCTGAGGTAACTCCCCTCCCCCTGGTGGGGAGGGGCGGGG
>CAIYXE010000171.1 GCA_903930095.1 uncultured Hyphomicrobiales bacterium | reverse complement strand
TCCTCATGCGAGATGACGAGGTCGGATTTTCCAACACCATGCTGGTTGTTGCATGCCGCATGGTCGATCGCAGCGAACTCCTCCGCCGGAGCCTGCAGCGCGGTGATCGCAAACTCGCCTTGCCGCATGACGCGCCAGGCGTCACAGCCCTGCAGCGGCACGATGCCGATGATGTAACGGTGGCTGCTTGCAATGCGGTCGGTCACGCCGACGGTGGACGGGCGGCAGATCCCGTAGGTCACCCGCAGACCGGCGACCGTTGCGGAAACAGTCAATGCTCCGGACAGCATAAAAGACATGAGGTCACGCTCGGAGATGCTCCAGCGTTCGAGGACTTCGTCGACATGGTAGAAGGGCTTGCGCAGATTGGGCATGGAACACTCCTGACGGAAAGAAAGGACCTTCCAGCGGAGCGGTGATCTCCGCAGGCAGTTGGGAATTGATCGAGCCCGAGACAGGCTAGCGCGCGTAGTCGTCCCGGAAACGCCGGTAGAAGGCGACAACCTGCGGAAGCTCCTTCTGCATGTCGGGCGGAAGCCGCGCGGCTTGCAGGAAGAGCTCGTCGACGCTCATGCCGAGAAGGCTCGCGGTCTTCTCGATGAGGTCGTCGCGCGGCGCCTTCTCGATCCCGCGTTCTACGCGCGACCAGTAGGCGGGCGAGATCCCGATTCTGCCTGAGAATTCGTTCAGGCCATAGCCCAGTTCGATGCGGCGGTGGCGGATGTAGGGTCCGAAACTCATCTCAGGTCTCCCAGTCTGCTGCGGCGGCCAATCAGCCGGTACTGGCTGAGCCGCACGCTGATGAAACGCGGCGAAACCCCGAACTCCTGCGCCAGCACGTCGGTCACGCCGGCCAGGGCTTCGGGATCCCAAGGTGCTGAAACGACAGGCCAGGCGGGATGGCCGAGGCTTCTTGCCTTTTCGGTCGCGAGCCCTTCGGCCCGCGCATGCGCCAGCAGGCGGCGATGCAGCGCAAGGGCGGGAACGAGAAGGGCGCCCATGAACTCGTTGGCGCGCCACTCGGCGGTGGTCTCGGACATGGTGAAGGCCCGGGCCGTGGATTCCTTCGTGCGATATTGACGCAAGAGCCCGGTGTGGCCCGCGAATGCGGCGGAGGCATCGAACACCACATGGCCCATCTCATGCGCGGTGGTGCTCAATTCGAGATCGGCGCGATGGCGCAGCAGCGGCCCGTTGATCGAGACATTCGCGGTTCCGGCCATCTCGCAATCGATTTCGCAGACGCCGTAGACCTCCCGGCCGTCGGCGTCATGTACGCGGTGCTCGAGATCCCAGGCGATGTCGATCACCCGGCCGTTGACTGCGAGGCGCGGGAACAGCCGGACAAGATCGGCGGCCTCGAGCGGCTGCTCGGGATCGGCGGGAAACGCCTGCTTTCTCAGGCTGTTGGCGAGCGCCCAGATCTTCGTGGCGCCAACCGGCCTCTGGATGCGGGGGTCGAAATCGAGGGCTGGGATCATGGGTGCCTCCGGGGTGTTGTCTGTTGTGTGTTCACTATATGTTCCAGTCAGCAAAAGAGTCCAGAGGGAGATTTTGGGGGCGGGGAATAATTCCGAATTATTCCCCGGATTTTGTCCCGGATTCCGCCCCGCAATTATTCCCCGTGCGGTGCAAAATCCCCGATAAGCATTTGTTCCTGTTTGCTGAAACGTGGGGAATAAATCGGAGAGGGGTATTTATTCCCCATTATTCCCCATTCCGCCTCGCTATCCCCGGACGGCTCGTGTTCTCTTCCTGGCAGTCGCAACAACGCCAACGACGGACACCACGATGCAGTACCAACGCCAGCATACAACGGCCCCTCTCGATGACCCGGCTGCTCTTGCCGTTGCCATGGCGGCGGCGGG
>CAIYXE010000170.1 GCA_903930095.1 uncultured Hyphomicrobiales bacterium | reverse complement strand
GAGACATTGCACACTGGCCGGACTTATCTCTACATGAAGTCTGCAATCGATTTCGTAACGGCCCTTGCAGTTCTCCCCGTGGTTTTCCTGGTGATCGGCATCACCTGCCTCATCATCAAGCTCGATAGCGCAGGGCCCGCATTCTTCGTGCAGAAGCGTGTGGGCTACCGCGGCCATTTGTTCAATTGCTACAAGCTGAGGTCCATGGACGTCGATGCCGCATCCATGGGCCCCAGCTTCACCACCTCCGGGGATTCCCGGGTGACGCGCGTCGGTCGCTTCATCCGCAAATATCGGATCGACGAATTGCCGCAGGTTTTCAACATACTGAAGGGTGAGATGAGCTGGATCGGGCCACGGCCGGAGGCCATGCAGCTGGCCGAGCAGTATGAGCGACATATCCCCTACTACGCCTTCCGGCACTCGGTGAAGCCTGGGATCACGGGCTGGGCCGCCATCCGGCAGGGCAACGTGGCAGAGGTTAGCGAGGCGACGCGGAAGCTCCGCAACGACTTTTTCTACATCAAGAATATCTCCGCATCACTGGACGCATTCATCACAGCAAAAACAGTATGGATCGTGCTGTCGGGTTTCGGGTCGAAGTGAGGCAGACATGCGCGTCATTCCCATCATCCTCAGTGGCGGTTCCGGCACGCGCCTGTGGCCTCTGTCCCGCGCCTCGAAGCCAAAGCAGTTCCTGAATTTCGGAACAGAGCACTCGCTGATCCAGGAGACCGCGCTCCGCTGCCGGTCCGACATCTTCGACCCACGCCCGATTGTGGTTGGCGCCGACGCGCACCGCTTCCTCCTCGCGCAGGATCTTGCCGACGTGGGCGTCACGGCCGACATACTCCTCGAGCCCTTCGCGCGAAACACCTGCGCCGCCATCACGGCAGGCTGCCTTCATGCCCTGGCGCGAGACCCCCAAGCGGTTGTGCTGGTGCTTGCCGCCGACCACTTCATCCCCGACACCGAGGCATTCGTGACTGCCGTCGCGGCTGGCACGTGGGACGCGGAACTCGGCTTCATCGTCACCTTCGGGGTGAAGCCTGACCGCGCGGCAACAGGCTACGGCTACATTGCACCAAGCGCCAACCAGTATGGCCACAGCCTCGAGGTGGCGACGTTCATCGAGAAGCCCGACCAGGAGACCGCGGCGCGATACGTGGCGGAGGGCTACCTCTGGAACAGCGGGAATTTCCTGTTCCAGGCCAAGACCTTCCTCGATGAGGTGGCCAAGCTTGCGCCCGAGGTTCACACCGCCGTAGCGGCCGCCATCCGTGACGCCGTGCCGGATCTCGACTTCCTTCGCCTGGGCGGGCCCGCCTACGCTCGTTCGCCAGCCATCTCGGTCGACTACGCCGTCATGGAACACACCGGGCGCGCAGTCGTGCTGCCGGTGAGTTACCAGTGGTCGGACGTCGGCAGCTGGGACGCCGTCTCGGCCCTCAGCCCGGCCGACGCCGACGGCAATGCGATCCTGGGGGACGGCCTTGTGGTCGGGGGCCACGGCAACCTCATCCACGCCGGGGGCCGGCTGGTCACGCTCCTGGGCCTCGATAATGTGGTTGTTATTACAACTAAAGATAGCACACTCGTCGCGAGCCGTGCCCGTAGTGAGGAGGTCAAGGCCCTGGTGAGCCGACTCGAGGCCGAGGGGCGCTGGCAGGCGCGCGAGGCGCTGCAGATGTTCCGCCCGTGGGGGAATTACGAGCAACTGGACGTTGGCCCCGGATACCAAGTCAAGCACCTGACAGTCAACCCTGGCGGGATTTTATCTCTCCAACGTCACAAACACCGGTCG
>CAIYXE010000169.1 GCA_903930095.1 uncultured Hyphomicrobiales bacterium | reverse complement strand
GGGTAGCGTCCCTCCGGGCTCTGATAGAGGTCAATGCCGGCGATACACAGGGCGTCAGGCTGGAGCGCCGCGGCGGCAGCGATCATCAGGGCCCCATTGCTTGGCCGCGCGGGCCAGTGCTGGTCACGAATGATCGCACAGCTGCGTTCCATGGTGACATAGCGCATGGGCCGAAGTCCATGCACGCGCAGGTGCCGGAGCAGCATGCCCTGCTCGAGGGCGCGGTTCCAGAGGCCGAAGATGACCCCATCGAGCTTGCCAATGGTATCGGCGTCACCGACGAACACGACCTGTGGCGATGTGAGAATGCCGCGCTGCTGCCAGCGCCAATTCACCCGGAACAGGCAATCTTGCGCGAACCCCGTGGCGCGCGGGTCCTCGGAGCTCGGACCATTGCCGAGGCACAGGATACGGCGTGGGTGACCAAGGGAAGCCGCAAGCGCGTCCCACCCGTCCACCCGTCCACGCGTCAGCCGGCGTGCCGCGGCCTGCCAGAGGCGACTGCTGCCGAACCGGTCGCGCCAGTTGGGCACTTTCCAGTCTTGCGCCACCGGCGGCAGCGCAGGGCCGCGCGGGAGTACCGCGTTCAGCTGCGCGAAGCAGGCATCTGTTGCAGCAGAGGAACCAGTATTGCGGCCGCCCTCCAGCACCGTCACGGGAATCCCTGCGGCGTGCACCGCACGCTGCAGCGGCGCGCTCAGCGAGTCGGTAGCGTCGAGCATGATCAGGTGCTGCACGCTGAGACGCCGCAGCCAGCGTGCAGCCAGCGCAGCGAGTGGAAGCGGCAGCGGCACTTCGTTGGGGAAGGCCTGGCGCAGCACCGCCATGGTGTCGTCGCCCTGCGAGGTCAACACGAGCCCCACATTGGGGCGCTGGTCCATGACCGCCTGGATGGCGTCACGGAACAGCAGGAAGCGATCTTCCGACTCGACGTGCACCCAGACCGACTGCCGAAGCGCCGGCGGCAGGAGCCGCTGGAGCTGCCACCGCTCAGCCACGGAACCACCGGTCGGCCACGCGGTCGACCGCCGCCGCGACCGCGAGGCGCACCGTCCCGTCGTCGGGATCATGCTCGAGGTAGCCCAGCTCGAGGAGCAGCGGCTTGGCCAAGGCGAGCACCGCGCGCTGCCGCCGCGACGGGTGGCGTCGGAACTTCCCCACCGAACCGGTGGACACCTGCGCCTGCGCCCGGGCGATCGCGGCCTCCGGTTGTGGCGCGTCGAGTGCCGACAGCAGCGCGGCCGCCGTGCACGGGAAGTCGGCGCACAGCTGCTCGTAGCGCACCTCGTGGTAGCGTGCGCCCAGCATGGCCCCGTAGTCCCTGCCGATGCGGACGCTGTTCATCCAGTGCAGGGTGTTGTACAGATACGGCCGGCGCCGATACGCCTGGGCCGAGAGGCGAAGTGCACCGTGGGTGCGGATGCGGTCGGTATTGAAGTAGACCTTGCGCCAGAACGGATTGTCGGGGCCCTTGTGATCACAGAAGGCCACGTCTCGGCCGTCGCGGATGAGATGCACGAATTGCCCCTGCGGAAAGCAGTAGGCCAGCACGGGTAGAACGTACACGGTCTCGCACAGCTTCCACCCCCACGGCGCCCCGGTGGCCACGCCGATCATGTGGCGGATGAAGACCCGTTCCAACAGCTGCTGGAGCTCCCGGTCGGGCGGCAGGTCGGCGCGCCACAGCGCGGAGTAGTCGGGGTAGTACCTCGTCACCACGTACTCCACGAGTTCCAGCATGTCGAGAGAGTCCATCGACTCGTTGACATGCGCTCCCATGGCGATGCCCGCCTCCGTGAGCAGCATTCCCAGCAGCCGGCTTCCGGAATGCGACTTGTTGAACACGACGATCGGCGGGCGGTGCCGCTCCATGGCGGCACGAAAGGGGTCGAGCGTGGGCGACATCATGCCACCACCGCCTTGGTACCGCGTATTGCCCGCCCCGCCTGCGCCACGCGGAGGAGTTCCGCCGCCACGCTGGCCGCCGGTACCCCCCTCATGCAACGGTGATC
>CAIYXE010000168.1 GCA_903930095.1 uncultured Hyphomicrobiales bacterium | reverse complement strand
CGTTCGCATCGCGCAGGAGACGATGGACATCTATGCGCCGCTCGCCGGGCGCATGGGCATGCAGGCTGTGAGGGATGAGCTCGAGGACATCGCCTTCAAGGTCCTCAATCCCGATGCCTACAAGATCATCATCGACCGTCTCGCCAAGCTCCATGCCGAGTCCGGCGGCATCCTGAAATCCATTGAGCAGGAGCTGACGCAGAAGCTGGTGGAGAACGGCATCAAGGCCGAAGTCTCCGGCCGCGAAAAACGTCCTTTCTCGATCTTCCGGAAGATGGAGCGGAAGCTCCTCTCGCTGGGCCAGCTCTCCGACATCTTCGGCTTCCGCGTCATCGTCGGCACGGTCGACCAGTGCTACCGGGCACTCGGCATCATCCACCGCACCTACCGCGCGGTTCCGGGGCGTTTCAAGGACTATATCTCAACGCCCAAGCAGAACGATTACCGCTCGATCCACACCACTGTGATCGGCCCGCACCACATGCGCGTGGAAATGCAGATCCGCACCCGGCTGATGCACGAGATCGCCGAGCGCGGTGTGGCGGCGCATGCGATCTACAAGGACGCACCCGACGCCAAGGAGGCCCTCGACGGCTTCAAGGCGCCCGCTGCCGAATCCAACGCCTACCGCTGGCTCCGCCACCTCGTCGAGATGCTGCAGGAGGGCGAATCCCCGCGCGAGTTCCTCGAGCACACCAAGCTCGAGCTGTTCCACGACCAGGTGTTCTGCTTCACGCCCAAGGGCAAGCTCATCGCCCTTCCAAAGGGGGCCACCCCCATCGACTTCGCCTATGCGGTGCACACGTCCGTGGGCGACAGCTGCGTGGGCGCCAAGGTGAATGGCAGCCATGCGCCGCTCGTCACCGAACTCAAGAACGGCGACGAGGTGGATATCATCCGCTCCGAGGCGCAGACGCCGCCCGCCGCATGGGAGGGCCTCGCGGTGACGGGCAAGGCGCGCGCCGCCATCCGCCGCGCCACCAGGGCCGCGGCGCGCAAGCAGTTCGCAGGGCTCGGCCGCGAGATCCTGGAGAAGATGCTGGCCAAGCTCGGCAAGGGCTATGAGGACAAGCAGGTGGCAACCGCCATGCCCCGCCTTGGCCACCGCAACATCGAGGATGCGCTGGCCGCGATCGGCCGGGGCGAGCTGGCCGCCACCGACGTGCTGAAGGCCATGGGCCTGACCATCGACGACAGCAAGCTGAAGGAGCTGCGGCGCAAGTCGCCCGCGCGCAAGGCGGATTCCGAGGATCTGTCGGTTCCCGTCCGCGGCGTCTCACGCACCACAGCGCTCAGGATCGCGCCCGAGACGGGTGCGGTGCCGGGCGAGCGGATCGTCGGCATCCTGATGCCGGGCGAAGGCATCACCATCTATCCGATCTTCGCCAAGGCGCTGGAGCAGTTCGACAACCAGCCCGAACGCTGGGTCGACCTCGCCTGGGACACGGGCGCCGAGGAGCAGCGCTTCCCCGCCCGCCTCAAGGTCTCGATCCTCAACGAGGTGGGCTCGCTCGCCCAGGTCACCCAGGCGATCAGCGACCTCGGCGGCAACATCGATGCGCTGCAGATGGTGGCACGCGAGGGCGCACGCGACTTCTTCGACCTCGACATTACGCTCGAGGTGCATGACCTGAAGCATCTGAACGAGATCATGGCGTCCTTGCGCGGCAAGCCCGCGGTAAGCGACGTGAACAGAAAGACGGGATAGACGCATGACACAAGACGAGGTTCTGGACGAATTCCGCGCCGCGGGAGCTTTGCTCGAGGGGCATTTCATTCTCTCCTCCGGCCTGCATTCGAGCCGATACCTGCAGTGCGCGCGGGTGCTGATGGACGCAGGCCGCGCCGCCAGGCTGTGCGCGGCACTGGCGGAGAAGGTGAAGGCGGTTGCCCCCTCCCCCATCGACCTTGTGGCCTCGCCCGCCATGGGCGGCGTGGTGGTGGGCTACGAAATGGGCCGCCAGCTTGGCGTGCCGGCGATCTTCTTCGAGCGGGTGGACGGCAAGCTGGTGCTGCGCCGCGGCTTCTCGATCGAGCGCGGCGCCAGGGTGCTGATGGTGGAGGATATCGTGACCACGGGTCTTTCCTCACGCGAGTGCATCGCCGGCATCAATGCGGAAGGCGGTGTGACGGTGG
>CAIYXE010000167.1 GCA_903930095.1 uncultured Hyphomicrobiales bacterium | reverse complement strand
GCGAAGATGGCTTGCCAGAGCCGGTCCAGTGCTTCCTCTGCCGGCAGATCCGGAAAGACGGATTTTGCCCAGGCGGGCGTTGCCGCCGCGATCACGCACCAGTTGATGGCAAATCCGGTGATGAGTTCCAGTGCGGGCCGGTAGGCGCGCGAGCGTGCCTTGTTCGCCCTCGAAAGCCTTTCCGGATCCTGGCCGGCGAGCAGGGCCGGGTTCTCGCCTGCGATGGCCAGCCGCGCGGCCCCGCCCTTGAATGCCTCCGCCATGCCGTTGAACAGCCAGTCTGGAGCCGCATCGAAGGCTGCCTCAGGGGCATGGAGGTAGCGTGCAAGCGTCGCCTCGTCGTCGGCATAGATCGTGGTCACCAGGCTTGCCCCTGCGCGATAGGCGTGTTCGGTGACGCGGCGAACCAGCGGCACGGCGTCGAGGGGCGCCGTGATCAGCAATTGTTGACCGCTCTGGATGTTGAGGCCGGTCTTGATGGTCAGCCTGGCATAGGCATCGAGGAGTTTCTGATGTGTCATGATGGATGACTCTATACGCAATTGCTTCGGCAAGTCCAACCTGGACGGCTTCAAATCGCGGACGGAATGGATTATGGTCCAGCCATGAATTTCCTCGATCAGCCCATGCCGCAGCGCCGCGAGGCGAAGATCAGATATCTCGATGCCGACTTCCAGGTCGTTCTGGAAGGCGACTACGTGCGCTGCGCGGCAACGGGGGACCCGATCTCCCTCACCAACCTGCGCTATTGGGATGTCAACAGGCAGGTCCCGTACAAAACGGCGGAAGCTGCCTTCCTGCAGCGGTTCAGAAAGCCTCTATCAGCCAGTTGAGCAACTGCTGCGCGTCCTCCTGGAAGAAGAACAGGCAGGTCACGGCGACGAAGAGGCCTTGCGACAGAAGGGCGAGCGGACCGGCAAGCGGCGGCCGGCCTGTCACGCGCCGGAAAACGAAGACTCCGATAAAGACTGCATTGAAGCCAATCAGTACCCAAATGACCGGGACGGGACCGGACATGTAAACTTCCTTCTACCGCAGCGCGGACGACGGTGATCATGTACGATGTATTGTATCGCTTTCAAGATGGGTTCCCGGCGTGCCGTGCGGCATCTTCCGGTGGACTGGAAACCATCCGCGGAGCCGTGTATAGCTCCCGCCAATTGATGAACCGAGGGGAAGGGGCCCAAGCCCCGGTTTGGAGTTGAGACATGGCGACGAACATGGCGGCGAACTGGACACCTGACAGCTGGCGGCACTTTCCGGTCGTGCAGGTGCCGGATTATGATGACAATGCGAAGTTGCAGTCTGTTGAAGGGCAACTCGCCGGTTTTCCGCCCCTGGTTTTCGCCGGCGAGGCCCGCAAGCTGAAGCGCAAGCTGGCGCGCGTTGCCGAGGGTAAGGGTTTCCTCCTCCAGGGTGGTGACTGCGCTGAGAGCTTTGCGGAGCATTCAGCTGACAATATCCGGGATTTCTTCCGTGTTTTCCTGCAGATGTCGGTTGTGCTGACCTTCGCGGGCGGGCAGCCCGTCGTCAAGGTTGGCCGCATTGCCGGCCAGTTCGCCAAGCCGCGTTCATCGCCCACGGAGACCATCG
>CAIYXE010000166.1 GCA_903930095.1 uncultured Hyphomicrobiales bacterium | reverse complement strand
GTCATCCTCGGCACCTGGCGTGGAGAGAGTGACCTCGCTTGCATCGGATTGAACCTGCTCGAGCCGCTCGATGGCCGCAGTCACCTCGTCATCAGATGCAATCCGTACTTCGAGCTCCATGTCTGCCGCAAGCCTAATGGCGGAAAGTGTCCTTTCGTCAGTTGGATCACTGAGAATGACGGTGAGCTTGCTTCCATCCGTGGAGGCAGGCAGCACATGCCGCTCCCGCATGAAGCGCAACGAAAGGGCATTTGGCAGCACGTGACGATCCGGCCACTTCGTGGCGCGCTGCAGATTGAAGAGGCGGCTTAACTCGCCGGCGAGGACCTGCTGATCGATAACGCCCTGCCGGATCATCACGCGTAGGGGGGTATCGTCTCCCTCGAACGCAAGCCGACGGATATGGCCCGCCTGCTCGCTGGAGAGCAGGGCTCTTTCTGTGAGATCGGTGAGGATCCTATCCAAGCGCTTCAATCATTCTCTGACATGATGGAATTCATGGCGAACGAAGCCGCGCATTGCACCAGCCGGTGCATCCTCCCATGGTGAACGTTGCGGAACACATGGTGAGGCCACATCTCATTCATTGACATCGTCCAAGAAGATAAGTTGATGCCAGCGTGGCTTTTTTGTCCAGGACGGATATACGCAGTTTCGATCCCTGCAGGTAAATGATGCCGGATGTTGCGCCTGCCACTTCACGGCTTTGGCCTCCAGTCTTTCCTGTTGCTGGCGGCTTATCTGGTGCCGGTGCTGATCTCTCAACCGGGGCGCATCAGGATAACCGCCTGCGCCTGCAAGGTTGAACCAGAAGAACGCCTGAGAGGCACTCTGCTCAACGCCTCTCCCGCGGCCGTGCATACGCGCAAGAATATACTGAGCATCGACAAGGCCTTGATGAGCGGCCTTACCATACCAGTAAAGCGCATCCGAGAAACTCTGCGGCAGGCCCAACCCGTCATCATACATCGACCCGACGGCAAACTGCGCGAAGGGATCCCCCTGCTGCGCAAGCGGCTTGACCAACGATACTGCTTCTACATATCGGCCGCTGCGGAAAAGAGAAACACCTTCGTTATAGTCGTTTGACCAGGCAGCTTCACACAGGGCGATCAGCAGCGGTAAGGCCAACACGAGCCTGAAAACAGCAGTGACGCGGTGACGGGCGCTGCAGAACAAGTACTATCTCCTCAAACTCACGTCGTCTTCTCCGGCAAGTACAGGTCGCCAATTCTGCCAGAACCCTCGCGAGTCGTGAAACTTGGGTCGAAAATTCAGAGCCTACTCGCGAATTTGGCTACGTTATACCAGAAAAAGCCTAGATGATCGCTTTTGAGATACGCAACTAAAAGATGAATAATTACCCTTATTATGCATACCTCGCAGCAGTGATTGAAGACCAGTTCGACCCGCCAGGCATTCAGGGGTTCTTTCGCCAGTTTATTGTTGATCAGATCCTAGCCTGCCAAGGCCGCGACTGTTGCGGGCATCGCGCCTGACGATACGCTTCGTTTGCCCGTTCCATACGGATTGGGCTTGCCACTGCAGTGAGCAGCCGGCTTCAGTCCTCAGTCTCACTGGCAGGCGGCCCGCGGAATGCAGGCGTTTCGATGTCTCATGCCCTGCCAGGTGTCCATGGAGTCTCCGGGCAGCAAAGTATGAGTGAACAATCGCCGGATCCAGAACATCAGAAACACCGGCGTTTTGAACACGCCAAAGGGAACAACCGACTAGGCAAGGAGTTGCTCTCCTGTCTTGACGACAGTCTGGAGACCAATCGCCAACAGTCCACTGAGTGCGGCGACAAGGCAAGCGGGGGGAGTGGCCGGGGAACCAGCCACGCACCTGCCACGGCAGCGAGTTTCACGTCGCCAAGGCCAAGGCACTCAATGCGGAGTTACCGTTCCTAGACGATTCGAAGCCGAAAGAACGTACTCCCTCCCGCCAGCGCGCCGGAGTGGATCTGCATGGGCGCGGCGAACCACTCGCCACCACGAATACAAATGCATTCGCAACCATCCCCGCTGAGATCACGAGAGGGGACGGAAGTTCAGGAATACAGAAGTAGCGAACATCAGCGATTGCGATTAGGCCCATGATGAAGGCGAGAAGGGCCCTCGCCATCGCCGCCTCCATCGGCAGAATGACGAGGAGATCGCACGAGCCTTTTGCTGAAGCACCCACCGTCAAGAGGGCGGCAGCGGCGCTCAACACATTGGCAGGGCCTATTTGCTGCAACCGTCAAGCCGGTAGTCTGCCTGCCGCCGCGCGATACAGAGATGATTAACGCATCCGCCCAGCCGTGACGATTGTCTGGACCGAGTGCAATCTTCCTGCATTGAATTGACCATCAACAGTCGCGCGTTATTGGCTTGGGCGTCTTTTGCCGTATCGTCCCGTAGGTGATCTGTCACCTCACGTGAGAGCGTCAAGTGGTTGGCATAATTGCATCAGTCCATCCGGAATTCGTGCTTCCATGTCCCGTCATCAAGATGGGTCGATACCACACTGCCTGACACACCAGAAAACTGACCCGTACCGCCAATGATTGCACGCTCCAGTGTTGTATGTGCCTTGAGAGTGGATCCAGATGTTGGGTAAAATCCGATGCCCTGAAGCAGAATTCGATCTTGTGTACCGCTGGAGAACGTGAATATGCCGAGCGTAGTTCTGCTCTCGAATGTGTTGGGGGCATTCGTTGTCGCCGTCGTCGTCATTACCCAGTCCATCGTGACTATTGCGCTCTTGTCGTCTTGACCATCATAATGCCAGATCCGTTGGTCACCCACGGATTGCCCTGAATCACCCAAGTCAATGTAAATCGGAGCGGAGACCTCACCATGACGAACGGTGATGGTCGAACCGGCATGAGCTGGGATGGCGAGTGCGACTAAAGCGAGGAGGTAAGTTGCGACGGCTCTCATTTTTCATTCCTGTGCATTCGGAGGTGGAAGCTGGGCTTCCTCGGCCTCCAAGTCAATACACGTAGTCAATGCTGCAGTGTTTTCGCGTGCTCTGACCTGTTAGGTTGACGGCCTCCTCCCGATCAGGTCAGTCGAAGTACGCGGAGAGTTGTGGACTGTTGATATGGCAGATCCAGAATCGGCTCCGCCCATGCTCCAGAAATTCCTTTTGATATCTTTCGGTTCTACATCCATTCACAAAGTCGGACAGGTCAATTGCAGATAGATTGTCCCCGTCACCAAGAACCTGGACGTTCATGGCAATCATCTCGCCTGATCCAGCCCTGCAGTCCGGCGGCATTGGAACCAAGCCAAAAGCAACATCTCGGCACATAAATTGCTAGTTAGGATTGCATCATTCCGTGGCTCGCCCGCTTGCTGGGAGCTTCTGTCCGTGGCAACATCGGCCCTTGGATCATAATTCCACTAAGCGGAGACGGAGAAGATGAGGATCATCAGGTCTGCAATTTACACTGTAGCCATTCTCGGCGCCTTGACAGCACAGGCCGCAGCGGACGGCTACCCGGCCGTTCCACTGCTGTCGACCAGCAAGACGGTCATGGATGAGGAGATCGCCTACCCGACGACCGGCCCCGCCAAGATCAGCGCCATGCTCGTAACCATTGCGCCTGGTGAGAAGACCATGGTGCATCAGCACGGCGTCCCGCTCTTCGTTTATGTCCTCGAAGGGGAAGTGTCCGTCGATTATGGCAAGTACGGAGTGAAGATCTTCAAGAAGGGGCAGTCCTTCATGGAGGCCATGGCCATTGAACACGCCGGCACGAATGTCACCGGTAGCCCGGTCCAGCTGCTCGCCGTCTATATGGGCGCCGAAGGCGCCAAGGATGTCATTCCAAGGCCGTGAACCATGTTTGGAGCGTCGGCGAGCTGATTTACACTGAGAACTCACATGGGATCCTTGTCGATAGACAAGACGGGCTCCCGCCGTGTGTCCTCAACGACCAGTCACCAGGCATGAGACTTCTTTTCTCTGATTGTCGGTCTCGTCATGCTGGCCTTTGATCCGCGCTCATGGAGGTGATCGGATTTGGAGAGCGTGTTGTGGCGTCGAGAATGATTGGGATGTTCCACTGAAAAGGGCGCTCACGATAAGAGATCATCGCGCAGTTCTGGCAGGTCGATGTTTCAGCTTCATGGGAAACCTCGGTGACCGATGCGGTTCTGCAGACTGGGGTGGCAGACGTGACTTACGACAGGCGGTGGCCTGAATCTGGAACATGTGAACCGGCTGAAGGAGCTGGAGCTTGAAGATGCTTGGCTCCAGAACGCCTTCTCCGACGCCAGCATGGACATGCCTGTCCTGAATAAGGCGGCATTGAGAACCGAAGGTCTGCGCCAGTGAGACGCCCGAGCCAGGGGCGATGCCCGGCGTACAGCGCACATGTACGGCGGAATCTGTCGATAGCAGAAAGCCTCACATGTGCGGCACCCGGTCAACGACCAGCGGGTGGAGCGGATCTGGCGAAGCGATGGGGACCGCATATATCTCAGCGCTTAACAGATCAACTATGTCTGGCGTTACGCTGTTGTGGAAAGTGCTACCTATGATTGGAGGACGCATCGCAGGCCTAGATTCGACGATAAGGTCGCACAGCATGCGTTGGCCTGATGTTCGTCGGGGACGATGAACGCTGGTCATTGCGTCGACGCCCTGAATGAGGCCTTGTCCAGATACGGTAGCCCGATGATATAATACACCTCCCAGGGCCGCGGATTTACAAGGGTAGACTTCACTGGCGCACTGACAAATTTCGGCGTGACCATCTCGATGGACGGACGGGGACACTACATGGATAGCATTTGCATAGAACGCCTGTGGCGATTGTCGAGATGCGAGGCCCCCCCTCTGCATGGGCTGACGTATGGTTTCATCACCAAACGCGTCATTGCCGAATGGATCAGACTGCATAGCAGCGAACGCACGTGTCCGGCTTACGACGGGCGTTCGCCACAAGAAGCCGACGGCTGCTGCAGACCTTTGGACCTGGTGGACCAGGAACGTGCCCTGGCTTTAGTCCTACAGGTTGAGTAACAGCTAGAGGAGCTGAAATAGAGCCGAAGACCAGCATCGCAAACAGGGTCTAGCCCGATCTATTCATCAGGTTAGCGTTCATCAGTAGGCTGATGATTAGTTGCGTCTGAAGACACGACTGGTCCTCGCCCCGAAGGACGATCACGGATGTTGATGTTGGGAGGCGTTGAGGTTGACGTTCGGGGACGGC
>CAIYXE010000165.1 GCA_903930095.1 uncultured Hyphomicrobiales bacterium | reverse complement strand
GGCGCCCTCGGGGAGCACCATGCCTTCGACCTCGTCCACAAAAATCCCGTCGATCTCGATCGAGTCGATGCTCACGCGTGCGGCCATGACGGTCCCGTTGGCGGTGGAGACGGGGACCTTGTAGGACAGTTCATCCGGCTCGAAACCTGCTGCCTGCGCGTCCTCATAGCTGAGGGCAACGGTGGTGGCGCCGGTGTCCACCATGACCTCGATCTGGCTGCCGTTGATCTCTGCCATGGTCACGAAATGCCCGTTGGATGTCATCCGCAGTTCTGCGGTGTTGGCATTGGCCACCCCCGTCTTGGCGAGGAAGAGCATGGCGATGCAGAGCATGGCGGGTGGCATGGACAGGACGGTGCGGAACATGGAAATATCCTCCCGCAAAGATTGTAACGTCAACGAGGGCCGGAATGCAAGTCCAAAGCCCGTTCAGGTGCCGACGATGGCGGCCGCAAAGACGGCCAGCATTGCGGTTTCGGCCACCACCTGGGCCGCACCGCAGACATCGCCCGTCTGGCCGCCGATCTTGCGCATGGCAAGGGCCCGGACCGCGCCGAGCACCAGGCCTGCGGCGCCAAGCGCCAGAAGCGCCACGGTGAGCGACAGGAAGGCATATGCGCCCAGTCCCGCCGCAAGGCCCCCGATCACGATCGCTGCAAGGCCGGTGCGGCGGCTGGGCTGGCCTGCCAGCACCGACAGCCCGTTGGAGCGTGCGGGCCGTGTCGTGGAAAGCAGGTCGACCATCAGCGCGCGCGAGAAGGCGGCAGCCCCCGCGCTCAGCGCCAGGATGGCGCTGGGCGGCAGGTCGAGAAGGGCCGTGAGCAGGGAGGCCCGCCCCATGACGAAAAGGATGAGGGCGAGCGTGCCATAGGCGCCGATGCGGCTGTCCTTCATGATCTCGAGCCGCTCTTCGCGCGTGATGCCGCCGCCAAAACCATCGGCGACATCGGAGAGCCCGTCCTCATGGAAGGCGCCGGTCACCATGGCGGTGAGGCCCAGCGCGAAGAGGGCGCAGAACAGGTCGGGAAGGCCCGCCATGTTGGCGAGGATCAGGGCTCCTCCGGTGATCGCCCCGACGAGCAGGCCCACCACCGGGAACATGGCCATCGAATCCCTGAGGCGCGGCGGGTCGACGGTCCGCACGAAGGGCACCGGCAGCCGCGTGAGAAAGCGCAGCGAGACGAGGAACGATGCAAAGGGCCGGAACCGGGCCGAATGCGCGCTGCGAGGCTCGAACGCGTCGCTCATGTTGTGTGCCGGACCCGAATCCTGTGATGAACTATTGACCAAAATAGGAGTCTTCCGGCCAAATGACAAATGCAGCGACGGGCTTGCCCTTCGACGACATCCGAAATCTTCTGAAGGAGCTTCCCGGGCCGGACCCGGAGGCGGTGGCCATGGCCCGCGCGCGCGACATCCAGTTGACCAAGCCCCCCGGCGCATTGGGGCGGATCGAGCGCCTGGCCGAATGGCTGTGCGCCTGGCAGGCCCACCATCCGCCCAGGGCCGAGCGGATTGTCGTTGCGGTTTTTGCCGGAAACCATGGTGTTGTCGACCAGGGCGTTGCCGCCTACCCGCAGGAGGTCACGCAGCAGATGGTGGCCAACTTCCAGAATGACGGCGCCGCGGTCAACCAGATCTGCAAGAGCTTCGGCCTGGGCCTCAAGGTATTCGAACTGGCGCTGGAGAAGCCCACCCGCGACATCACCCGGCATGCGGCGCTGGAGGAGGCCGAATGCGCCGCGACCATGGCCTATGGCATGGAAGCCACGGAGGGCTGCGACATCCTGTGCATCGGCGAGATGGGGATCGGCAACACGACGGTTGCCGCGGCGATCGCCCATGCGCTTTTCGGCGGAGAGGCGGAGGACTGGGTTGGCCCCGGCACGGGCGTCGGCGAGGACGGCCTCAGGCGCAAGGCGGACGCGGTGCGCCGGGCAGTCGAACTGCACCGGGCCCACCTTGCTGATCCGCTGGAGGTTCTCAGGCGGCTGGGCGGGCGGGAACTCGCCGCCATGGCCGGCGCCGTGCTGGCAGCGCGGCTCCAGCGCATTCCCGTCATCATTGATGGTTATGTGGCGACAGCGGCCGCTGCGGTGCTGAAAGCCATG
>CAIYXE010000164.1 GCA_903930095.1 uncultured Hyphomicrobiales bacterium | reverse complement strand
TCCTGCGGCACCGGCACGGCCTTGGGCATGCGGGCGAAGGAGGAGAACTCATCCACCATGCGGCCGATGTCGCCCACTTGCCGGATGATGGTGTCCGTGCATTGGTCGAAGATCAGCTTGTCGGTCTGGATCTGCGCGCCATACTTGCGCTTGAGGCGCTCGGCGGAGAGCTGGATGGGGGTCAGCGGGTTCTTGATCTCATGCGCGATGCGGCGCGCGATGTCAGCCCAGGCGGAATTCCTCTGGGCGGAGACGAGGTCGGTGATGTCGTCGAAGGTCAGCACGTGGCCGTGGGCGGAATCATCCGAGCTCTCGGTCGTCACGCGGGCGAAGAGGCTGCGGCCATCGCCATCGCGCTCGATGTCGACCTGACCCTCCGCGAAGCCTGAGGGGCGCGTGAGGGCCAGCTCGAAGATCGGCATGAAGGCGGCGAGCACGGACTCGGCGGGTTGTCCGATCATGTCCTGCTCCGCGCGCCCGAGGAGGAACAGCGCGGACCGGTTCACCAGCGAGACCCGGCCTGCCGCATCGATGCCGATCACGCCCGCACTGACGCCTGCCAGCATCGCCTCGGTGAAGCGGCGGCGCTGGTCGATGGCCTCGCTGGCATCAACGAGATCGTCACGCTGCTGCTTGAGGTGATCAGTCATCAGGTTGAAGGTCTTGGAGAGCGTCTGAAGATCGTCCGGCCCCTCGACAACCGAGACCTTGGCGTCCAGCTCGCCGCCCGAGACGCGGCGCGCGGCATCAAGCAGGCGGACGACGGGGGCCACCACCTTGTCAGCGAACCACAGGCCGACCCAGATTGCCGCGAGCAGGAAGATCATGCCCACCAGCGCATACATCATGCCGAAGGTGACCTGCACGCCGAGGCGCTGGGACATCAGCGTGTCGTATTCCAGCTTGGCTTCCCTGGTCTTCTGCAGCTGGTCGAGCACCGACGGGTTGATGACCCGGTAGACCATCAGGTAGGAGGACGGGAAATTCTGCAGTTTGATCAGTGCACGGACGACATTGCCGCCCCTGCCCGGCTGGATCACCACCAGCTCGCCCTCGTTGGCGCGCTTGATGTGAGCCTCACTGGGCGGGAAGAATTCGATGCGCTCGCTGGCCACGATGCGGGTCTCGAAGGCCTGCGCGCCGTTTTCCTGTTTTGCCGGGTCGAAGATGAAGACGGCCGGCAGCCCGTGCAGCGCGGCATGGCGCGCCACCCTCCTCAGGAACGAGGACTGATCAGTTTCGAACATGGTGCGCTGCTGGGAAAGATCAGTCGAGATCTGCACCACGTCGTTGCGGACGGCTTCCGCATGGTCACGCACATAGGACTCAGCAACGTTGACGGCGGAATCGACGATGGCGCGCGTTCTCTCCGAGAACCAGGAATCGAGCCCGCGGTTCAGCGTGACGGTGGCGAAAACCGCGACGATGATCGCCGGGACGACCGCAATCAGGCTGAACAGCAGCACCAGCCTGAGGTGCAGGGAGGCGCCCGGCGTGCCGCGGCGGCGCTCGATCAGCAGGAAGATCAGCTGGCCCAGGACGAGCAGCACCATGACCAGCAGGACAATGGCGTTCACCACGAGCAGCACGATGGTGCTCTCGCGCGTCGGCTTGACCGGCGTCATGCCCGTCAGGATCGCAAAGGTGGCAATGCCGCAGATGACACCGGCCACGACGAGGATGAACCCCGCCACGCCGGAAATGCGGCGGACCCGATCGAACAGCGGATTCTGGAAACGTTCGCTCATGCAACCTGTTCAGCAGGACCTGTTGCGGGAAATCAACAGTAAATGTGGCCTATATGTGACAGTTGCCAGGCTCAGGAAAGGGCGCGGACGACCTTCACCTGCCGGTCACGCAGCTTGACGCGCAGCGTGTTGCGGTTGATGCCCAGAAGCTCCGCCGCGCGCAGCTGGTTTCCCGATGTGGCCGCGAGCACGGCGCGGAGCAGTGCCGGCTCCACCTCCGACAGGATGCGCTCATAGAGGCCGGGGGGTGGCAGCGCATTGCCGTGGCTGGCAAAGTAGCGCGAGAGGTAGTTCTCCATGAACTCAGGCAGGCTGGTGCCGGAGAGATCCATGGGCGCCGCCGCGGCCTGGACGGGGACACTGGCCAGCTCACGCTCGATCGCGGGGGCGGCGATCGTGTCCTCGATCTCGATCGCCACCAGGCGGCGCAGCAGGTTCTCGAGCTCGCGGATATTGCCTGGCCAGCGGTGGGACTGCAGCCGCTCCACCGCCTCACGCGTCAGCTCCTTGCGCGGCAGGCCTTCCTTGACGGCGCGCGACAGGAAATGGCGCACGAGGTCCGGGATGTCCTCCGCACGCTCACGCAGCGGGGGCAGGCGCAGCGGCACCACGTTGAGCCGGTAGAACAGGTCCTCGCGGAAAGTGCCCTGATTGATGAGCAGGCGCAGGTCGCGGTGGGTCGCCGTGATGCTGCGGACGTTGGTGCGGATCGGGGCATTGCCGCCGACGGTGGTGTATTCGCCCTGCTGGAGGACGCGGAGAAGCCTGGTCTGGGCCTCAAGCGGCATGTCGCCGATCTCGTCGAGGAACAGGGTGCCGCCCTCGGCCTGCTCAAAGCGGCCTGCCATGCGCGAGGTGGCGCCGGTGAAGGCGCCCTTCTCATGGCCGAACAGCTCCGATTCGATCAGCTCACGCGGGATTGCGGCCATGTTGACGGCCACGAAGGGACCCTTGCGGCGGCGGCCATAGTCATGGAGCGCCCTGGCGACGAGCTCCTTGCCGGTGCCGGATTCGCCCACGATCATGACGGTGAGGTCGGTCTGGGTGAGCCTCGCGATGATGCGGTAGATTTCCTGCATGGCGGGCGAGCGGCCGACGATGGGGAGCGACTCGCCCTGCTG
>CAIYXE010000163.1 GCA_903930095.1 uncultured Hyphomicrobiales bacterium | reverse complement strand
TCGACACTGTTCGCCCAACGGTCCAGATGGCTGAGGATGCGGGAATGACGATCGATGCGGCGCGTCATGGTGACATGCTGGATGGCATAGAGCCCGGCGATGGCCAAGACGGCAATCCATGCCGGAACCGGCATCCCCAGAAGTTCGACAAGGGGCGTGAGTGCAGACATGGAACCGGGCTCCTTTCCTTCACGGCGATTCGCGCAAGACAAATCAACCTGAGGGTTCAATTTCCTCCGGTATGCTTAAAAAGATATGAATTGTTACGCCGGCGCCAGGGCCGGATGGGCATCGAAGACACCGGCTGGCATCTGCTCATAGTCGATGACGGCGCCGGTCATCATGTGGGCGGAGGGCGAGACGAGATAAGCGAAGAGGCCTGCCACATCGTCCGGCATGATCAGCCGGCCCGCGGGCATGCGGCGGCCGATGTCCTCGGCCCAGTTTTCGGGAAGGCCGTGGAAGCCTGTCTGCAGCGCCTGCTCGCCTTCCGAATGCACCCAGCCCAGGTTGATGGCGAAGACCCTGATGCCTTCGCGCTTGACGGTGTTCGCCACCGAGCGCGTCAGGACGTTGAGAGCCGCCTTGGACGCCGAATAGGTGGCGAGATTGGGCGGCCCGCCATGAGACAGCATGGAGGAGACGTTGATGATGGCGCCTGAACCCTGCTGCCGCATCGGCTTCACCGCCTCCTGCATCAGGAAATAGGGCGCGCGCAGATTGACGCCCAGCAACCGTTCGAAGGCTTGCGGCGTCGTGTCATCCAGGCCGCAGCGCTCCGTGTTGCCGGCGGCGTTGACGAGCACCTCGAGGCTTCCGAAGGCCGCCAGCGTATCAGCGACGGCGCGTGCGGAAAGGGTAACGTCCATGAGATCGCCCTCGATGACCTCTACCCTTCCGAGCGGGCGAAGCCGGGCCGCGGCATCCTTCAGGCCGGGGCCGTTGCGGTCCAGCAGCATGACGCCGCCGAAACCCATCTCGAGAAACCGCTTCGCCGCCGCGAAGCCCAGCCCCTGTGCGCCGCCCGTGACGAGAGCCACTCTGTTTTCGGTCATGCCAATATCCGTTCCGCCAAACACCGCAACTGTAGACGATAAGCGGCGGGCTTACCAAGCCCGGGCGCGGTCTCGGCCCTCAGCCGGCACCCGGTGGCGTGCAGTAGACCAACTGCCTTTGATAATCGATGCGGTAGACCCGCGAGGGTGCGCCCTGATTGTCGCGGCAGACCTTGCGCGCCCGCTCCATGATCTTCTTGCGCTCCTCCGCAGTATAGTCGTTGCGGCCCTTCTTCTTGGCCTTCACTTTCTCGGGCTTCTTTTTCTTCTCGGCCTTCTTCTGGGTCTGGGCCTCGGCGAAAGACGCAAAGGCGGCCCCCAGGGTCACCGCGGAAAACGCCAGAGCGAGGGCAAACAAGGACAGGCGGAACATTGCAATTCTCCTGTTAACACAGGAGAAAATGACACAATCAGGGTGAGGTTACAACCCTTGCGTCAAGCCGCAGTTACCTTTCGGCCAGCACCTTGAGATTGGCGAGGCCCTTCTCATACTCGGCGCCGACGGACCCGTCGATCAGCAGCCCGGCCCAGCGGTCCACCACGCCCGGAAGAGGAGAGGCGAAGCGGCGCGTCAGAAGCGTGCCGCCTGCTGTGGGCGCAAGGGTGAAGGTTGATGTCGACCCGCCGAATTCGCCATAGTCGGCCTGCGTCACCAGCCGCTCATTCACCACGAACTCCGTGACCTTCTCCGTGCCGTTGCCGACCAGCGGGTTGTTGGAGGCCCAGCGCATGACCTGGCCCACGCCCTGTTCCGGCCCTTCGAACGTGAAGGCCGTCTTCGGGTCGGCTGCCACCCAGGGCGACCATTCGGGCACGCGGCGGAGGTCGCCCGCGATGGCGAAGACCTTTTCCGGCGGCGCCACAATCTCGACCGAGCGCTCAACGCGGGTTTCGGAGGGAAGCACATAGGCGCCGCCGTAGAAAATGACGGTGATGGCGACGATGAGATAGACGATGGACTTGATGACGGTGTTCATGCGGCCTTGGGCTCCTGTCACTGTCCAGAACGCTTGCCACTCCACACCGGATCGCGCAATCTCCGCACATCATGCCTGTTTCGATGTTTGCCAAAGACTTCAAACCCCGCCCCTATTGGTGGGATCATTATGAACCGCAACCCCTGCCCGAGATCGACCTCCCGAAGTCGGTGGCGGTGGTCATCATTGGCGCCGGGTACGCGGGGCTCAATGCGGCGCTGGAACTTGACCGGGAGGGCATCTCCTCGATCGTGCTGGATGCCAATGAGCCAGGCTTCGGCGGCTCGACGCGGAACGGCGGGATGGTGTCGGGCGGCGTCAACGTCGGCAAGCGCTACATGGCGAAGGCGCTGTCCGACGAGGAGGCGTCACCCTATCTCAACGACGCGGCGGACGCCTTCAGCCATGTTGAGGATTTGATCGCACGCGAGAAGATCGACTGCGGCTGGACCCGCGCGGGCTATTTCCTCGGGGCCTGGTGCAAGAGCCATTTCGATGGCATGGCGCACAAGGTGGAGGTGCTGAACCGCACCGCCAGGTCCGAGGCCTATCTCGTGCCGCCGGAGCGCCAGCGCGAGGAAATCGGTTCCAGCTATTATCGCGGCGGAATGGTGGTGGGCCGCGCCGGGCACCTGCACCCTGCCCTGTTCTTCAAGGCACTGCTGACGCTCTGCCAGCAGCGCGGCATCGCAATCGCCTCGCGGACGCCCGCAACGAAGCTTACCGAAACCGGCACTGGCTGGCGCGTGGACACGCCGCGTGGCGCGATCACAGCCAGCGACGTGATCATCGCCACCAACGGCTATACGGGCGACGTGACGCCGGAGCTGAAGCGGCGCGTGGTGCCGGTCGGCTCCTACATCATCGCCACGGAGGAACTGGCCCCGGACATCGCGGCCTCGATCAGCCCGAAAAACCGCTCCTTCGCGGACACCCGCCGCGTGCTCACCTATTACCGCATGTCGCCTGACGGCAAGCGGCTGGTGTTCGGCGGACGGGCAAAGTTCGGCCATACGGACCCGGTCGAGACGGCACCCATCCTGCATGGTTTCATGGTCGACCGGTTCCCGCAGCTCAAAGGCACGAAGATCACCCATGCCTGGACCGGCAATGTGGCCTTCACGCTGGACGAGATGCCCCATATGGGCAAGTTCCAGAATCTCCACTACGCGCTCGGCTGCAACGGCTCCGGCATCGCCATGATGAGTTACCTCGGCCACCAGACGGCGCGCAAGATCGCGGGGAAGGCCAACCGCGTGTGCGCCTTCGACAGGCCGGAGTTCCCAGACCATCCGCTCTACACGGGCAACACCTGGTTCCTGCCGTGGATCGGCCGCTATTTCCGCACGCGGGACTGGCTGGACCGCAGGTTCGGATGATCTTCGCCAGCGGCCGGCTGATCGCAAGGCGTTTCGCCATGGCTGACCTTGCAGCCAAGCCTTCCTCGATCCGGACCGGATGGACAACCTATTGAAAGATCACAGCTAGCTCAGCCGCATTTCGCCTGCATGCGCCATTTGGCGCTGGCGAAGGATGGCTTGTTCTGCAGCTTGCCGCGCTGGCCCTCGGGGCAGGCGAAATAACCGAGTGAGGAGGTGGCAACCGCCTCCGCGTCCTTCTGCTGCTTCGCCGTCATGCCGGAGACCGTCATGTCATAGACGCCGCCGCCCCGCGGGCCGAAGTCCAGCCGGTAGGTCTTGCCGTTGTAGAACACGGGCTCCGAGCGCGCCGCCGGGGCCGGGGCAGCCTGCGGCTTGTTGTTGGTGATGCGAACGCCCGAATCTTCGCCGCAGGCACTCAGGGCGGCGCCTGCAGCCAGAAGGAGAATCGTACCGGTGATAATGTTGCGCATGAGCGGCCTTATGCCCGTCAAGCCTCGACCGGGCAAGCGCGCCGAAGTATAGACCTCCATCATGCAACAGTTCGATCCCGCCTCGCTTCTCGTCTCCCGCAGCCAGTCCGCCGATGAGGGGCCCATCATCCGCATGTCGCAGCGCGCGCGGGAATTGCGGGCCGGCGGCATGGACGTGGTGAGCCTGACGCTGGGCGAGCCCGACTTCGACACGCCGGAGAATATCCAGGCCGCCGCCACCGCCGCCATGAAGGCGGGCTTCACGCATTACTCGCCGGTGATGGGAATTCCCGAACTCAGGACTGCGCTCTCCGCAAAGCTCAGGGCGGAGAACGGCCTCGACTATGGCCCCAATGACATCTGCGTGGCCAATGGCGCCAAGCAGGCAATTGCCAATGCGATCCTGTCGATCGTCGGGGAAGGCGACGAGGTGATCATGCTGGCCCCCTTCTGGGTGTCCTACGAGATCACCGTGCGCTTCGCGGGGGGCACGCCCAAGGTGCTGCATGCCGGGGTGGATGAGAACTACAAGGTGCCCGCACGCCGCATCGCGGCGGCGATCACGCCCCGGACCAAACTCATCGTGCTCAATTCACCATCAAACCCCACGGGCGCGGTGTGGACGCGCGACGAGCTGATGGAACTCGCCGGGGTGGTGAAGGCCCATGCCAACGTCATGGTGCTTTCCGACGAGATCTACGAATACATCATGTTCGGCGGCGAGATGGTGTCGATCGGATCGCTGCCCGGCATGCGCGAGCGCACGATCACGGTGAACGGTTTCTCCAAGGGTTTCGCCATGACCGGCTGGCGGCTGGGCTATGCCGCCGCCCCTGCCCCCATCGCCAAGGCGATGAGCCGCATGCAGAGCGCACTCACCGCAGGCGCCAACCAGTTCGTGCAGCGCGCCGCCATCGCCGCCCTCGAGGGCCCGCGTGACGAGGTGGAGCGCATGCGGCTGGAATACCAGAAGCGGCGCGACATGGTGCTGAAGGGCCTCCGCACCATTCCCGGCTTGCGGATCGGCGACATTCCAGCGACTTTCTATGCCTTCCCGGACGTCTCAGGCCTTCTTGGCCGCAAGGCGGGCAACCATCTGCTCGACACCACGGATGCACTCTGTGACTGGCTGCTGGAGCAACACGGCGTCGCCACGGTGCCCGGCACCGCCTTCGGCGCACCTGGCTCAATCCGGCTCTCCTTCGCCTGCAGCGAGGCGGAGATCGCGAAGGCGATGGAGCGGATGCAGAGGGCGCTGGGCAGCCTCATCTGACGTCATCCCGGTGGAGGCCGGGATGACGGCATTCAAATGTCACGCTTCCGGCAGGTTCAGCCGGATGTGCAGCTCGCGCAGCTGCTTGGGGCTCACCTCGGAGGGTGCCCCCATCAGCAGGTCTTCGGCCTGCTGGTTCATCGGGAAGAGCACGACCTCGCGGATGTTGGGCTCATTGCAGAGCAGCATCACGATACGGTCCACGCCAGGTGCTATGCCGCCGTGGGGCGGTGCGCCATACTGGAAGGCGCGGTACATGCCGCCGAACTTCTCCAAGAGCACGCTCTCGGGGTAGCCCGCGATCTCGAAGGCCTTCTTCATCACCTCGGGGCGATGGTTGCGGATGGCGCCCGAGGAGAGCTCCACGCCATTGCAGTCGAGGTCGTACTGGTAGGCGAGGATG
>CAIYXE010000162.1 GCA_903930095.1 uncultured Hyphomicrobiales bacterium | reverse complement strand
GCCGTTCTTCATCTGGTTGGCGGGTAGGTGAAGGGTGTTGCCCTGCACCCACTCACGCCGCGCCTTGCTGGCCGGCATAGATCTCAGGGCCGTCAGAATCACCAGCCTCACGAAACCAGCGTCCAGCGGGTTGATCTGGTCAGCCGCCAGCCACAGCTTGCGGATCTCATCGTCGGTCAGCACCCGCTCTCTCGGCTGCACGGGCGGCGCCGTGCGCTTCACCCGTGGCAGCTTGGCTTCCTCGAGCAGCTCGAGGTCTTCCGCCCACCTCAGCATGGCGCTGACGGTCCTCAGAACCTTGCCAGCAACGGCTGGGCTCTTTGCCCGCACCTTTGCCACCATCGCCGCGATATCGGCCTTGCTGACCTCCGCAGCGGCCTCTGCGCCGATCTCGGGCAGGATGTGGCGGTCTAGGGTGTATCGGTAGTCGTTGGCGGTGCGGACGGTCCAGCGGCTCGCCCCATCGGCCAGCCACCGCTCCGAGATCTGCTTCACCGTCAACTTGTCGGTGGCCTTCTTTGCCCGCCGCCGGTCCTGCATTGGATCGCCGCCCGTCCTCACCGACAGCTTCAGCTCGGCCGCCCGTTTGCGCGCCGTCTCCACACCCATCTCTGTTGTGGTGCCAATAGTCATCCGGCGCTGTTTGTTCCCCTCGCCCCTGTAGTCGAGGAAGAACGCACCGCCCTTCTTGGTGAGCCTGACGCCGAACCCGCCGACATCGGAGTCGAACAGCAACACCCTGTCCCGGTGGCCCGCCGCAAGCTTCGCCGCTGCCTCCGCGATCGCCGTCTTGGTCAGTCTCATTTCGTCCCCTCCACTCGATTCCGGTCAACACCCGGTCAACAAACTAGAAGAAACTGAAATAATCTCTAGCAACCAAGAGGCGCATCGTATCTTATGATTTCAATACTATACGAACGCACCTATTTCCAAAATGATCTACATGAAGCTAGAAATTTAGGACTTAAAATCCGCTTCTCGTATGAGAGTGTGGGTTCGATTCCCACCGCCCGCACCAGCGCCGTTGCGAAGATAGCCCGCATAAGTAGAGAAAAACTCCACTTTCGGCGGCCCGTGTGGCGGCAAGGCGGCATTCACGTAATGGCGCGGCACGTCTGCCTGATTCTGCGCGCGCCTGCGACATGCTGACGCCCCTTTTGTGCTGTCTCTGGGTGGCAGAGAGGGAGCCAGCCATGAAGGTGATCGAAGTCGTTGTGCTCTTGGGGGCGCATTGTATCAGCCCGGTGGAGAACACCGCCGCTGTGACCGAAGTCAGCAAGGTGCAATGCGCGGTGGTGATCGAGAAGGACACTGCTGCGGGCACCTTCCGGATCATCCCTGCCGGCGCATCCAGCACACCCGAGGTGGTGGCCGTGATCGAGCGCCTTGACGGGCAGCGGACGGCCACACGGCCCAGCGTTGCTCCGCTGGTGGCCACAGCACCCGCCATTGCGTTGCCTGACCTGCCCAAGCCTGAAGCGAAGCCGCCGGATCCCGGCAATGCACAGGCTGACGCAAAGCCGCACAAGTGCCGCGGCGAGGCCAGGCCCAAATGGTACACGAACGCGGAAGGCCGAAGGAAGTATCGCTGCGTGCTGCCGGGCTGATGCGCGGCGCGCGCGCCGCCTCAGTTCATGCCATCATCTGAAGAGAAGGATGGTGCGGCCAAGAGGACTCGAACCTCCACGGTGTTACCCGCTAGCACCTCAAGCTAGTGCGTCTACCAATTCCGCCATGGCCGCATGCCATTCCGTCGGTGGCGCGGTGTCTAACAGGCGCATCCCCATTAATCAACCCCCCAGGTGGTGAATCCTTCCCTACCCGGAAACGCGGCATTTGCTGGCCTTTCTGAACAGGATCTCAAAGCCTCGCAGGCTATTGCTGCATGCCAACGAGAACAGGTCCGGGGCGGGTCAGATGAGCAAAACCACCAGGCTGGGGGCGGCCCTGCTGGCAACCATGCTGGGCATGGAGGCCGCAGAAGCCACGGGCTTTCACCGCGCGGAGGAGCGCAAGAGCGGCGCGCACTTCACCACGGCCGCCGGAACGACCCTGCCGCCCGTGGGCTTCGTCAATTTCTGCGCCCGCAACCCGCGCGAATGCCGCTCCACCGGCCGGTCAGCGCGCAAGGCGCTGATGTCGGGCGAGCGCTGGCGCACTGTCTACCAGCTGAACAGCTATGTGAACGGCAAGATCAGCCCGGCCAGCGACGCCGACATCTATGGCAAGGACGAATACTGGGCCTTCCCCGCCGACGCAGGAGACTGCGAGGACTATGTGCTGCTGAAGAAGCGCTACCTCGAGAAGCTGGGCTTCGCGCGCTCTTCCCTTCTCATCACCGTGGTGCTGGACGAGCGCAACGAGGGACATGCGGTGCTGACCCTCAGGACGGAGGAAGGCGACTTCGTGCTCGACAACCGGCGCAATGACATCCGCCGCTGGTCCGACCTCGACTATGTGTTCCTGAAGCGCCAGTCGGACCGCGACCCGCGCGACTGGGTCGCGCTCGGGGGCGGCGGGCTCACCGCGGCCGCCATGCTGACAGCGGCGGAGGCCGGCGCCACAAAGAACTGAAGACACAGAGACAAGCCCGGTCGAAGTCCCCTCACCAATCCCAACAGACCGGGCCCAGGAGCCGGCGCAGCCCCACCTGCGCCGGCTCCGCCCATTTGAGCGGCAGCATTTCATCCGTATGCGGTATATTTACCGACTGACCTGCGGAAGTTGACAATCGCACATCATCACCAGGCCGCGCATGGTCCTGCGCGTCAGTCAGTGAGGATCACAATGCGTACCAGCAGTCTCGACGCCGTTACCGGCACAACCATCTTCGATGCGCCGGGAGAAGACCCCCGGCTTTCCGTTGCCGGCGCAATGGCCGGCCTCGACAGCGCCGCGCGGCGCTACCACAAGAGCAGCGACTTGCTGGACGCCACGGCCCTGCTCGATGCCATCGAGGGGCTCCGCCGCTTCGTGCTGGTGCGCGCAACGCTGGCGGGGGTTCTGTCCGAGCCGCTGCGCCCCGGCGCCGAGCCGGTGGGACGCCAGCTCTGCGAGGCGCTGCACGCCATGATCGGCGACGTGCCGGGCCTCGTTGCCGCCTGCACGCGGGATGGCCGCTACCGGATGGAGCGCGACACCCGCCGCGCGATTGCCTGCCTGAATTTCCTTGGCAGCCTGAATCACCGGTTCATCTAGCATGGCGGGCGATGAGTTGAGGTCGCGGGAAGTTTGTGTTTGAAACGTGCCGTCACCCCAGCGGAAGCTGGGGTCCCGCTTTGTATCAGCATGTGCCGCAGAGAAAGCGGGATGCCAGCTTTCGCTGGCATGACGGCGAGAATGGGAAATTGGTCAT
>CAIYXE010000161.1 GCA_903930095.1 uncultured Hyphomicrobiales bacterium | reverse complement strand
GCTCTGGGTCAGCCCAAACTCCTGCAGCCGCAGCACGGCCTGGGTGCGGTTGGAGACGCCGAGCTTGCCGAAGATGTTCTTGAGGTGCCACTTGACCGTATCGGGCGCCATGTTCAGTGCCACGGCGAGTTCACGGTTGCTCTGGCCGCGCGACAGAAGCCGGGCCAGTTCCGCCTCCCGCTGGCTGAAGTGGCAGGCCTTGGGCCGGTTGCGGGCCAGCGCCTCCTCCCGTTCGATCCGCTGGTGGCCGGAGAGCAGACGTTCCACAAACTGCCCCAGTTCGCTCCCGGTCTTCCAGGAGGGGATGCGGCCGCGCCCGAAGGCCAGCACGTCGAGCAGCGGGGCACCCTCGTCCAGCAGCGTGCGCACCGCCTTCTGGGGCGCGCAGAGCGACACCGCGTCGACGATTGCCGCGAGCGCGGAGAGTGCATCACCCGACTGGTAGGCCGCCACCGCGGCCACGGCCCGCACCTGGGCGAAGCGGTGCAGCCGGCCCTCGCGGCGCAGGCGCTCCGTCAGCCTTTCGAGGATGCGCAAGGCTGCCTCGGGGCGGCCCTCGGCGCTGAGCACGCGGGCGAGCGCGATATGCTCCGGCTCCGAAGCGGGGCGCCAGGAACGCGGCGAGGCAATCCAGCCCTCATCGATGCCCCTGCCCTTCAGTGCCAGGCGCGCGGCCGCCGCATCGCCCCGCTGCAGCAGCAGGCGAACCCGCTCATGCAGCGCGGCCGCGAAGAGCCGGCGGTAGCGCGTGGCCATGCCCTGGCGTTCCGCGCTTTCCAGAACGCTCAGCGCCTCATCGCTCCGGCCGCGGCAGGCGGCAAGCTTCGCCACGTTGAGCTTGCAAGCCATCTCATGCACCACGAGGCCGCATTCCTCGATGATCTGGCGGTGTTCCTGGAGCAGCCGTTCGGCGCCCGGAATGTCGTCCCATTCGTAGAGAAGCTCGACGACGAAGATGCCGACCATGGCTTCCGCATAGGACCCCGGCCCCAACGCCTCGCGGGCATGGCGGGTGGCGCGGGAGAACTGCTCATACGCCGCCATGAGCCTGCCGGCGGCCTGCTCCGAGAGCCCGATGATGAGGTCCGAATAGACGATCCCGAACACCGAATTCGCCAGCGCGTGGCTGTCGCGCGCGCGCAGGCAGGCGAGGCGGGCGGCCTCCAGTTCGCCCAGCGAGTAGCGGCAGAAGCCGAGGATGTTGCCGAGCGTGCCCCGGGTGAAGTGCTGGCCCTCCGGAAAGCGCGCCAACCAGGCCTGCGCCAGCCGGGCCGCGGTGCGCGAGCGGTCGGCAGCGCTGATGACGCCCGCCGTGAGAGCCTGCAGTTCGGAGCGGAGTTCCGTCTGCTCACGCGGGCTGAGGCGGCCCTCCTTCTCGGCCCGCGCGATGTCACTGCGGGCGGACTTCAGGATGGCGGCGGCCGGAACGGCCCGGCTCATGTGGAACAGGATCCAGACCTGGGCCAGCTGCAGCCGCGGCTGGCTGTTCACGAGGTCCTCGGGCAGGCTGGCGAGCCAGGCCTGGACGCGGGTGATGTGTCCCTCCCGGATGAGCGGCATGCAGCATGTCTCGACGAGCGAGGCCGCCAGCGCATTGTCTCCCGCCGCGAGGGCGTGGTGTACCGCATCGACAGTGAAGCCGTTACCGGTCAGCCACTGGGCGGCCTTGCGGTGCAATTGGGCAACCAGTTCCGGCTGGCGCTGGCGGAGCAGCGAGAGCAGCAGGTTCTGGAACAGGTGGTGATAGCGGTACCACACGCGGTTCTGGTCGAGGCGGATGACGAAGAGGTTCGCCTGCTCCACCTCCCCCAGGAGGGCAGCGGCGTCCGAGCGGCCCGTCACCGCCTCCGCCAGCTGCGCACTCATGCGGTCCAGCACCGAGGTCTTGAGCAGGAAATCGATGACGGGCTCGGGAAGTCTTCCCAGCACGTCCTGCAT
>CAIYXE010000160.1 GCA_903930095.1 uncultured Hyphomicrobiales bacterium | reverse complement strand
GGCATGGATGAGGGCCGAGACCGGGGTCGGGCCTTCCATCGCGTCCGGCAGCCAGGTGTGCAGGCCGAGCTGCGCCGACTTGCCCATCGCCCCGACGAACAGCAGCAGGCAGGCGGTCTCCAGCGCGGGCAGGTCCATGCCGAGGAACTGGATGCGCATCTGCGCCATCTGCGGCGCCTTGCCGAAGATCTCCTCGAAGCCCACGGAGCCCGACAGCATCCAGACCGCGAAGATGCCCAGCGCGAAGCCGAAGTCGCCGACCCGGTTCACGATGAAGGCCTTCATTGCGGCGGCATTGGCGGAGGGCTTGTCGTACCAGAAGCCGATCAGCAGGTAGGAAGCCAAGCCCACCCCTTCCCAGCCGAAGAAGAGCTGCACGAGGTTGTCGGCCGTCACCAGCATCAGCATGAAGAAGGTGAAAAGGCTGAGATACGCCATGAAGCGCGGGATGCTGGGGTCTTCTTCCATGTAGCCGATGGAATAGACGTGGACCATCGACGACACGCCGGTGACCACGATCAGCATGACGGCGGTCAGCGTGTCGACGCGCAGCGCCCAGGAAATATCGAGGGTCCCTGAATCAATCCAGGAGAAGAGCTTCACGACGATCAGCTTCTCCGTCCCGAAGCCGATCTTGACGAAGACGAAGACCGATAGGGCCGCCGCGATCAGCAGCGCTGCGCAGGTCACGATCTGCGCGGGACGCGCACCGATGACGCGGCAGAAGAGGCCGGCGATCGCCGCCGCAACCAGCGGCAGGAAGACGATGAGCTTGATGGCGAGATCCATGATGAGCGCGCCCCTAGCCCTTCATCGCATTGATGTCTTCGACTTCGATCGTTCCGCGGTTGCGGAAATAGACCACCAGGATCGCCAGCCCGATCGCCGCCTCGGCGGCAGCCACGGTCAGCACCAGCATGGCGAAGATCTGCCCGACGATGTTGCCCTGGAAGACCGAGAAGGCCACCAGGTTGATGTTCACCGCAAGCAGCATCAACTCCACGCACATCAGGATGACGATGACGTTCTTGCGGTTCAGGAAGATGCCCAGAATGCCCATCGTGAACAGCACGGCGGCAACGGTGAGATAGTGGCCAAGCCCGATCGTCATCACACCCCTCCCCGCGTCGGAACCTTGACCACCGTGATGGACTGTTCCTTCGTGCGGTTGATCTGGTCCCCCGCCTTCTGGCGGCGGACGCCCGGCCGGCTGCGCAGGGTGAGCACGATGGCGCCGATCATGGCGACCAGCAGCACCAGCCCGGCGACCTGGAACAGGTAGAAGTACTGGGTGTAGAGCACCCGGCCGATGGCGCGCGTATTGTCGATCGCCGCCACCTGCGCGCCGTGGGCATTCAGGCCCGCGATCGTGGTCGAGCCGCTGCCGATGATCCCGACGCCCAGCAGCAGTTCGGCGAAGACGACCGCGCCGATCAGGGCGCCCACCGGGAAGTATTCGAGGAAGCCCTCCCGCAGCTCCGTGAGATTGATGTCGAGCATCATGACCACGAAGAGGAAGAGCACCGCCACCGCGCCGACATAGACGATGACCAGGATCATCGCGATGAACTCGGCCCCGATCAGCAGGAACAGGGCGGCGGCATTGAAGAACGCCAGGATCAGGAACAGCACCGAATAGACGGGATTGCGCGAGACCACGACCAT
>CAIYXE010000159.1 GCA_903930095.1 uncultured Hyphomicrobiales bacterium | reverse complement strand
GGACTATATCACCGGCCGCTTCGGCTGAGCCTTCGGAAGGACAAAGACATGACCGACCATACCGTCAAGGCCTACGACGAGGAACTGGGACAGCTGAAGACCATGCTGGCGCAGATGGGCGGCCTCGTGGAACAGCAGCTCGACGAGGCGATCGACGCGTTGTCGCGCCGCGATACCGCCCTGGCCGACCGTGTTATCCAGAACGACGCGAAGGTCGACGCGCTTGAGCACCAGGTTGAGGAGAGGGCGATCCTGACCATCGCCAAGCGCCAGCCGGTGGCGCGCGACCTGCGCGAGATCATGGTGGCGATCCGCGTCTCCTCCGACCTCGAGCGCATCGGCGACCTTGCCAAGAACACGGCGAAGCGGACCCATGCCATCTCGGAGCCCTTGCCGCGCAAGCTGATGACGGGCGTCACCCGCATGGGGCGGATGGCACAGGAGCAGCTCAAGAACATTCTCGATGCCTATGCGCGCTCGGACGCCGCCCTGGCGCTCGAGGTGTGGCGCACGGATGAAGACCTGGACGCGCTCTACAACTCGATCTTCCGCGAACTCCTCACCTACATGATGGAGGATCCGCGCAACATCAGCCTATGCACGCATCTGCTGTTTGGCGCCAAGAACATGGAGCGGATCGGCGACCACGCGACCAACATCGCCGAGAACATCCACTACCTCGTGCACGGCAAGCCGCTGGCCGAGGGCCGGCCGAAGAAGGACATCACCAGTTCCTTGCGTATCGAAGGTTTCAACCATTCGGACGAGTGAGCCATGAGCGCATCCATTCTGGTCGTCGAGGACGAGGAGCCGATCCAGATCCTGCTGAGCTACAATCTGGAGGCCGAGGGATATCGCGTGCGCCAGACCGCGCTGGGCGAGGACGTTGTGCCGATGATCAGCGAGGAACGCCCCGACCTGATCCTGCTTGACTGGATGCTGCCTGGCATTTCCGGCATCGAGGTCTGCCGGCTGCTGCGCACCAAGCCCGAGACCCGGGACGTGCCCATCATCATGCTGACGGCGCGCAGCGAGGAGGCCGAGCGGGTGAGGGGGCTTGCCACCGGCGCCGACGATTACATGGTGAAGCCCTTCTCGGTGCCTGAACTGCTGGCGAGGATCCGCACCATCCTGCGCCGCATCAACCCGGATGCCGTGGCCGACCAGCTGAAGGCGGGCGATCTGGCGCTGGACCGCAAGACCCGGCGCGTGATCCGCTCGACGCGCGACATCAACCTGTCTCCCACCGAGTTCCGCCTGCTGGAACACCTGATGCAGAACCCCGGCCGCGTCTATTCCCGCGCCCAGCTGCTCGACACGGTGTGGGGGCACGACGTCTATGTGGACGAGCGCACCGTGGACGTCCACGTCGGCCGCCTCCGCAAGTCGCTGAGCCGCGGCCGCGAGAACGACCCGATCCGCACGGTGCGCGGCATGGGCTATTCCTTCGACGAGCGCTTCGGCCGCTGAGCCATTCAGCGGCATGTTGCCAATTACATGAAGGATGTACATACTTCAGATTGCGTAAAATCTGGAGGCTAGAGACCATGAACCGCCGGGACTTCTCTCTCCTTGCCAGTGCGGCGCTGTTCTCCCGCCCGGCCTTCGCCGCCGATGTTTCAGCCGCCGCCGATACGATCTATGCCGGCGGCGACATCATCACCATGAATGATGCCCAGCCTGCAGCGGAAGCGTTGGCAGTCAAGGATGGCGTCATTCTCGCGGTGGGCGGCCGGGATGCGATCGAGCAGCTGCACAAGGGGCCGGATACGAAGGTGATCGATCTCGGTGGAAGGACGCTGCTCCCCTCCTTCATCGAT
>CAIYXE010000158.1 GCA_903930095.1 uncultured Hyphomicrobiales bacterium | reverse complement strand
CGGTACCAGCCGGTGCTGGCGTTGCGATCATGAGAGGGTGGTGCGTCATTTCAGCTCATAATCTTTCGGCTTCAGCCGAAGCTGGGTGTGATTTTGGAGAAAAGCAGCGGCGCAACCTTGCCAAAGATAGCCTTGCGGATCCCGATGCCAGAGTCCCGCCCCATCAAAGGCGCCGCCCTTGCCTCTTATTGGATGGTCAGGAAAATCAAGGCACTTCGCCCTCAGGTCACGGGATTCATATTGCGTTCTGTAAAGCGCAGGGCAACGCGGGTCACCGATCTGCCAAGCCCTAACCGGGCCGACATTGCTCCATTCGCTGAGCACTATGCTGCCAAGCCTAATAAGAAGCACGGCTTGTTCGCTTCCCTGGCTCGACGCCTCCAGACGGCCGTAACCATTTGCAAGATCTTTAACAGATTTGGCGCGCGTCGCCATTCCGGGTCCAAGTATTACCCAGACTTCAGCCGGCTGGTGGCTCGGCATCTTCCTCAGGCAGGCACGCCAAAATTCACGACGGTATTGCCATTGAGGGTCATTATTCGTTTCGCTGATCAATGCGAAGAATGTTTCAAGCGAAGCTACGGCAAGCCAGCTGCGCATGAGCTGTGCGCAGGCCTCCGGAGCAGCGCGCCAACGTTCGGGGCGAAGTCTTGGATCACCTATAACCCTGAGGAGAAGGGCCTTTATCTCCTGCCTGGGTGCATGTGCCGACGGGGGATCACGTAGCCACGGATCGAGGCATGCGGCTATCGTCTCTCCTGCTAGATCAGTAATTCGCAGCGCTGGTTCGGCGATCTCGCGTCCCATCCTATCGCGGCGGCTGCGCTGGATCTCCAGAATGGTAGCGGCTCTCGTCCACGTCTCTTGCGCTCCAGGCCCGCGGAGTGCAGCTGGCAGTGCGCCCAGCATTGCTTGTATTGCTGCGCGGAAAAAGCGTCCCTCTGCCCTGATCGGGTCGTCCATCCCGATTGCCGAGAGCACTTCTTCGACTGGGGCGGTACCGCCGAGGAGAGCCGACCCCACACGCTGGGGGCCGCGCGTGGCATCAAACATTGAGTAGCGCTTGTGCGCGCGGTCCCATGGCGTGAGCCTCGGATCCTCAGTCCGTTCGAGAAGGTGGGCCGCTGCGCGGCCAGCCTCGGGCAGTAGCTTCTTGTCTGGGGCAAAGTCGCGCAGCCATGCCTCGATAAGCTCGCGAAGCCAGCGTGGCCTGTCAGCCGCCCCTGCCAAGAACGTTTCCAAGAGTCCAGGAAACGCGGCGGCTTGCGGCTCGCGATCCCAGAACACCATCGGCGCGCGTCGGAGCGTCCGAACTGGGACACTGGACAGTGAACCAGCCGCGCAGGCCTTTCGGAGTTCCTCACGCAGGATCTCCAGCACTTCTCCTGATGGGAGTTCCTGGGCCCTATCCTTACGAAACAGCTGGTCAGCCTGCCTTAGACATGCCGCCTCTTCTGCTAATGATGGCTTTCGCTGCAGTAAATCATGGAGCGTGGCAAGCTCACCT
>CAIYXE010000157.1 GCA_903930095.1 uncultured Hyphomicrobiales bacterium | reverse complement strand
TCCCATCGTGCGCGTGGTCTGGCCTTATTTCCTCTGTGCCGTGCTCGTGGTGCTGGCGGCCTATGCGCATTCGATCTCGCGCTCGGGCCTCGCACTGCGCGCCGCGCGCGACGAGGCGACGGCGGCAGCGGCCTCAGGTGTTGACATCCCGCGCGAGCGGCTCATCGCCTTCGTCATCTCCGGCGCCATCATGGGGCTCGGTGGCGCGCTCTTCGCGCATTCGGTGGGCGTGGTCACGCCGGACACCTTTTATCTCGGCCTTACTTTCATCACCTTGTCCATGCTGGTGGTGGGCGGCATGAACTCGCTCTCCGGCGCTGTTCTGGGGGTGGTCGTGCTGTCGATCATCATCCAGCTGCTGCGCTGGCTGGAGAAGGGCGTGGACGTCGGCGGAAGCACCATCGCCCTGCCGCTCGGCGTGCAGGAAATCGCCATTGGCGTGGTGATGATCGTCATTCTGATGTACCGGCCAACCGGGCTCACCCGGAACAAGGAGCTCGTCTGGCCGATGAAAAAGCTTTCCGCGGAGGGCAGCGCGGCTGCCCCCACGGATGGGAAGACTGCATAAACTTCAACGGAGGACGTCATGAAGAATTATCTGAAACTTGGAATGGGTGCCGCACTTGGCGCACTCATTCTGGCCAGCCCGGCAGCGATGGCGGATGATGAGAAGATCATCGTCGGCTTCGCCACCGCCCAGTCTGGCTTCATGCAGGCTTATGACAAGCCGGCGGAAGACGCAGCCCGCATCCGCATCGACGAGATCAACAAGGCCGGCGGACTGCTGGGCAAGCAGATCGAGATGGTCGCTGCCGACACCAAGACCGACCGCGCCGAAGGTGCGAAGGCTGGTCTCGAAGTGCTCGACAAGGGCGCTGACCTCGTCGTCGTCTCCTGCGACTATGATTTCGGTGCGCCTGCGGCACTCGCCGCGGAAGGCGCTGGCAAGGTCTCGTTCTTCCTCTGCGCCGAGTCGGTCAAGGCCGGCATCCAGGGCGTGGGTCCCAACTCCTTCTCGGCCTCGGTGCTCGCGGCCGTGCAGGGCGCCACCATGGCGGAATGGGCCTACACCAAGAAGAACGCGCGCAACTTCTACCGCCTGCTCGACACCTGGACAGAGTATAACAAGGGCATCTGCGACGGCTTCGACTGGATGCTGCCGAAGCTGGCGGATGCAAAGCTCGTGGGCGAGGACACGTTCAAGAACGACGACGCCTCGATTGCCGCGCAGATCACCCGCATCAAGAGCCTGCCGCAGGAGCCGGATGCCATCATGCTGTGCACCATGATGCCGGGCGGCGTTTCGGCCGTGAAGCAGCTGCGTGCTGCGGGCATCAAGTCGATGATCCTCAATGGCTCTGGCATGTCCGGCAGCTACTGGCTCTCGGCCACGCCTGACCTGTCCAACTTCTTCGTGCCCGACCAGGGCTCCGTCCATGGCGATGACCCGAACCCGAAGGTCAATGAGTTCAACGCCAAGTACAAGGAAGTGACGGGCGGCGATCCCTCGAGCCAGTATGTCTATCCGGGCTACGTGATGATCGACGTCTGGGCCAAGGCCGTTGAGCGTGCCGGCACCACCGAGACCGCCGCCGTCGTGGCCGAGCTCGAGAAGATGAAGGATGAGCCGACCCTCTTTGGTCCGCGCACCTTCACCGCCGAGCTGCACCACCAGAACAAGGGCCGCTACCTGATCACCGCCGTCGAGAACGGCAAGCCGGGTGTGGTGGACGAGTGGACGATTTCGGAAGCCATTCCGGTGGATTACCTGGCGAGCAAGTAATCGCCGGTCACGATAAGGCAGCGGCCGCCCTGATGGGCGGCCGTTTGCTTTTGCCGGGCGGGATCAGACCATCAGGTGCCTGCGCACCTCCGGCTTGCCGAGGTCCTCCGCCGGGCCCGCATGCACCACCTCGCCGCGGTCCATGATGTAGACCTTGTCTGCAAGGTCACGGCAGAAGTCGAGATATTGCTCGACCAGCAGGAAGCTCATGCCGGTTGTCTTCCTCAGGTGCCGGATGGCGTTGCCGATGTCCTTGATGATTGACGGCTGGATGCCTTCCGTCGGCTCGTCCAGCACGAGGATCTTCGGTTGTGTCATGAGTGCCCGGGCGATGGCGAGCTGCTGCTGCTGGCCGCCCGAGAGATCGCCCCCGCGCCGCGACAGCATGTCCTTCAGCACGGGGAAGAGCCTCAGCACGTCGGCGTCGATGCGCCGCTCGCTGCGCGGCAGAACGATGAGGCCGGTGCGCAGGTTCTCCTCAACCGTGAGCAGCGGGAAGATCTCCCGGCCCTGCGGCACGTAGCCGAGGCCCGCCTTCACGCGCTGGTGTGGGGCAAGCCGCGAGATGGGCTTGCCGTCAAGGCTGATGCCGCCGCCACTCACCGGCTGCAGACCCATGACGGCGCGGAGCAGGCTCGACTTGCCCACGCCGTTGCGCCCGAGGACGCAGGTGATGGAGCCGGGTTCGACATCGATCGAGACGCCCTTGAGGGCCTGTGCTGCGCCGTAGTGGAGGTCGAGGCCGCTGATGCTCAGGCTGATCATGCTCACCTGCCGAGATAGACTTCGATGACGCGCGGATCGGCACTCACCGTGTCGAGCGAGCCTTCGGCCAGCACGGAGCCCTCATGCAGCACCGTGACCTTGACGCCCAGTTCGCGCACAAAGGACATGTCGTGCTCGACCACCACCACGGCCTTCTCCCGGGCGATGCGCTTCAGGAGCCGTGCGGTCTCGGCCGTCTCGTCATCCGTCATGCCGGCAACCGGTTCGTCGACGAGGAGGAGCTTCGGTTCCTGTGCCAGCAGCATGCCGATCTCCAGCCACTGCTTCTGTCCATGGCTCAGATAGGCCGCAAGCCTCGTGGCCTCAGACGTCAGGCCAACGGTGTCGAGCACCTCCTCGATGCGCGCGGTCTCCGGCGCCGAGCGCTTGTGGAACAGGCTCTCCAGCACGCCGCGGTTCCCGGCAAGTGCCAGCTCGATGTTGTCCCACACGGTATGGCTCTCGAACACCGACGGGCGCTGGAACTTCCGGCCGATGCCAAGCCTGGCGATCTCGGCCTCGTCGCGCGTCAAGAGGTCGGCTGATTCTTCGAACAGCGCCTCGCCTGCATCAGGCCGCGTCTTGCCCGTGATCACGTCCATCATGGTGGTCTTGCCCGCGCCATTGGGGCCGATGATGGCGCGCATCTCGCCCTCCGCCACGATGAGTGACAGGCTGTTCAGCGCCTTGAAGCCGTCAAAGCTCACCGTGATGCCGTTGAGATAGAGGAGAGAACCCGCCTTGCTCATTCGGCAGCCTCCATGGCGGCTGCCGGTACTTGCTGCTTCTTCTTGCGCGGCCGCTTCTCCCACCACTCCGCCAGCGTGCCAACGATGCCCCTGGGCAGGAACAGCGTGACGCAGACGAAGAGGGCGCCGAGCACCAGGAGCCACATGTCCGGGAAGGCGGCCGTGAAGTAGCTCTTGCCCGCATTGACGCTGAGCGCGCCGATGATCGGGCCCACCAGCGTGCCGCGGCCGCCGACGGCGGTCCAGATCACGATCTCGATCGAATTGGCGGGCGAGAATTCGCCGGGGTTGATGATGCCCACCTGCGGCACATAGAGGGCGCCCGCGATGCCGGCCATGACGGCGGACAGGGTGAAGGCAAAGAGCTTCACATGTTCCACGCGATAGCCGATGAAGCGCGTGCGGCTCTCGGCATCGCGCACCGCCACCATGACCTTGCCAAGGCGCGACTGCACAATCCACAGCAACAGCAGCAGGAACATGCCAAGGATCAGCGCGGTTGCCGCGAACAGCGCCGCGCGCGTCTGCTGCGCCTGGATGTTGAAGCCCAGTATGTCCTTGAAGTCGGTGAGGCCGTTGTTGCCGCCGAAGCCCATGTCGTTGCGGAAGAAGGCCAGCAGCAGCGCATAGGTGAGCGCCTGGGTGATAATCGAGAGATAGACACCGGTGACGCGCGAGCGGAAGGCGAACCAGCCGAAGACGAAGGCGAGGAGGCCCGGCACCAGCATGACCATCAGGCATGCGAACCAGAACATGTCGAAGCCGTACCAGTACCATGGCAGCTCCTTCCAGTTCAGGAACACCATGAAGTCGGGCAGCACCGGATGCGCATAGACGCCGCGCGTTCCGATCTGCCGCATCAGGTACATGCCCATGGCATAGCCGCCCAGCGCGAAGAAGGCGCCATGCCCAAGCGAGAGAATGCCGCAGTAGCCCCATGCCAGATCGAGCGCCAGCGCGAGGATGGCGAAGCAGAGGTATTTTCCGAGCAGCGGCACCAGATAGTCCGGGATGTGGAAGGCCGAGTCCGGCGGCACGGCGAGATTGAGCAACGGCACGAGCAGGGCGAGGCCCATGATGATGGCGGCGGCGAGGAGGGTGAGGCGTCTCATGCGTCGACGAACCTGCCCTTGAGTGCGAACAGCCCGCGCGGCCGCTTCTGGATGAAGAGGATGATGAAGACCAGCACCAGGATCTTGCCCAGCACCGCGCCCGCAAAGGGCTCCAGCAGCTTGTTGACGATGCCGAGCGTCATGGCGGCGACGAGCGTGCCCCACAGGCTGCCAACGCCGCCGAACACCACGACCATGAAGCTGTCGATGATGTAGCCCTGGCCAAGATCGGGCGAGACATTGTCGATCTGCGAGAGCCCGACACCGGCAATGCCGGCAATACCTGAGCCTACGGCGAAGGTGAGGGCACCAATCCACGGCGTTCTGATGCCGATCGCGGACGCCATGCGCCGGTTCTGGGTGACGGCGCGCAGCTGCAGGCCGAAGGACGTCTTGTTCAGCAGGACGTAGAGCCCGGCAAAGACGGCGAGTGAGAAGAGGACGAGCCACAGGCGGTTGTAGGTGATCGACATCTGGCCGAGTTCGAAGGCGCCCGATGCCCAGGACGGGTTGCCGACCTCGCGGTTGGTGGGGCCGAAGATCATGCGCACGGCCTGTTGCAGGATGAGCGACACGCCCCAGGTGGCGAGCAGGGTCTCGAGCGGCCTGCCGTAGAGCGGGCGGATCACGATGCGCTCGATGATCAGCCCCATCACCGCGGCGACGAGAAATGCCAGCGGCAGCGCGATGAGCAGCGACCAGTCGAACAGGCCGGGGAAGGAAGTGCGGATCACCTCCTGCACGACGAATGTGGTGTAGGCGCCGAGCATCACCATCTCGCCATGCGCCATGTTGATCACGCCCATCACGCCAAACGTGATCGCAAGGCCTATGGCCGCAAGCAGCAGAACAGAGCCCAGCGAAATGCCGTACCAGATGTTTTCCGCGGCGTTCCAGTAGGCAAGCGTCGTTTCAACCTGCTTGATCGCGCCTTGCGCATCGGCAGCCTCGGGGCCGCTGCCCTGCGCTGCCTGGGCGAGAATGGGAAGCACATCGCGGCTGCCGGTTGCAGCAAGCGTCGCGATGGCTGCGCGCTTGACCTCCGCAGTGGCATCTGAGGCGAGGAGGGCTGCCGCCTTCGCCAGTTCCATCGAAGCCTTGACCTTCGGGTCGGTTTCCTTGGCCAGCGCCTCTTCCAGCGCCGGAAGTGCCGCGGCATCGCGGGACTTGAGCACGGCTTCCGCCGCTTCAAGCCGCTTGGCGGCATCGGGGCTGGACAGTGCGGAGCCTCCCGC
>CAIYXE010000156.1 GCA_903930095.1 uncultured Hyphomicrobiales bacterium | reverse complement strand
GCCATGGAGTTCAATCCGCTGACCCATGGCGTGATCTGGAGCCTGCTGGTCAATGTGACGGCCTATGTGGTGGGCTCGCTGATGCGCCAGCCAACCCCCATCGAGCGGGTGCAGGCGACAAGCTTCGTGGTCCGCGATTTCCAGCCCGGCTCCGGCACCGGCTTCAAGCTGTGGCGCACGGCGGTGACGGCGGACCGGCTGGAAGACACGGTTGCGCGCTATATCGGCGCCGAGCGGGCCCGCGCCGCCTTCGAGGGCTTCCGGGCCCAGCAGGACCACATCGGAACCAACCCGGCCAAGGGCAGCGAGGCGGACGTGCGCCTGATCCGGTTCGCCGAGCACCTGCTGGCGAGTGCCGTGGGTGTTGCCTCAGCCCGCCTCGTCATCGCGCTGATGCTGGAGCGGCACTCGAGCCACGCGCGCGGCGCCATGCGGCTGCTCGACGACGCCTCCGCCGCGATCCAGCACAACCGCGACCTGCTGCAGTCGGCAATCGACAACGTGGACCAGGGGCTTGCCGTGTTCGAGCCGGGCATGACGCTGATCTGCTGGAACTCGACGCTGCAGACGTTCCTGGGGCTGGGCAGCGACCTCAACCGGGTGGGAACGCCCATCACCGAGGTGCTGGACGCCTTCCTCGCGCGGACCGCGAGCGGCAAGGCGGCATCCGGCGACCGCGTGCGCAAGATCGCGCTGACGCATGAGGTGTTCCGCGAGCGGCGCATGGATACGGGGCAGGTCTTCGAATTCCGCTCCAGCCCCATGCCGGACGGCGGGGTGGTCGTGACCGTGATCGATGCGACCGAGAGCGTGCTCGCCGCGGAGGAACTGCAGCGCGTGAATGAATCGCTCGAACGCCGGGTGACGGAGCGCACCGCGGAACTGACCCGCCTCAACGAGGAGCTGGCCTCCGCCAAGGCCGATGCCGATGCCGCCAACCTCTCCAAGACGCGCTTCATCGCGGCGGCGAGCCATGACATCCTGCAGCCGCTCAACGCCGCGCGGCTGTTCACCTCAACGCTCGTCGAGCGCATGAAGCGCTCGAAGGACGGCGAGCTCGTGCGCAACGTTGATTCCTCGCTCGAGGCCGTGGAGGAAATCCTGTCGGCGCTGCTCGACATTTCGCGGCTGGATGCGGGCGCGATGAAGGCGGACGCCGCGCCCTTCCGCATCGACGAAATCCTGCAGGCGCTGGCTCTGGAATTCGGCGCGGCGGCGCGCAAGAAGGGGCTGAAGTTCACCGTGGTGCCCTGCGGCCTCGCCCTCAACGCGGACCGCAAGCTCTTGCGCCGCGTGCTGCAGAACTTCGTGTCGAACGCCATCAAATACACCAGGGAGGGCCGGGTGCTGATGGGCTGCCGCCGCCACGGCCGGATGCTGCGGATCGAGGTGCATGACACGGGCCCGGGCATTCCGCAGTCGAAATTCGGCGTGATCTTCCAGGAGTTCCAGCGCCTCCACACCGATGGTGACGGCATCTCCGGCCTCGGCCTCGGCCTGTCCATCGTGGAGCGCATGGCCAAGGTGCTGGACGCGCCGGTTCATGTGCGTTCAAGCCTGGGCAAGGGCTCCGTCTTCGCGATCGACATTCCGGTGGCCGAAGCGGTGAAGACCGCCCAGGCGCCGAAACTCCGCAGGATGCCGCGTCCCGCCCTCGCGGGCGCCCTTTGCGTGCTGGTGATCGACAATGAGCGCCCGATCCTCAAGGGCATGGAGCTTTTGCTGCAGGGCTGGGGCAACCTGGTCGAGACGGCAACGGGCCGCGACGAGGCGCTGGCCGTGCTCGCCCGCCTTGATGGCAGGATCGACATGATCCTCGCTGACTACCACCTCAACAACGAGGACGGCATCTCGGTGATCCGCACCCTGAGGACGCGGGCGCGGCGGCCGATCCCCGCCGTGCTGATCACCGCCGACCGCTCGCCAGCTGTCGCCGATCTCGCCGTGGCCCATGATGTGCATTTGTTGAGAAAGCCGCTGAAGCCCGCGGCATTGCGGGCGGCCATGTCGCATGTGGCGGTGAGGGCCGAGGGGTGAGGGTGCATGAGCGTTTGGCAGCACCCCCACCCCTGCCCCTCCCCACAAGGGGGAGGGGAATACAATCAGGCACGGCTGCGTCCCTTTAAGTTCCCCTCCCCCTTGTGGGGAGGGGTAGGGGTGGGGGTGCCGCGGGGCTGGGCGTATGCGGCTAATGCTCCGCCTGCACACCATCGATGCGGGACGCCGCGATGACCGCCTGGGTGCGGCTCGAGACGTTGAGCTTCTGGAGGATGGCCGAGACGTGGGCCTTGATGGTGGCCTCCGAGACGTTCAGCTCATAGGCGATCTGCTTGTTGAGCAGGCCTTCCTTCAGCATCATCAGCACGCGGATCTGCTGCGCGGTGAGTGTGGCCACGCGGCGTGCGATGTCCTCGGCCTCCTTGTCGGCGGCGGAGGCCTGCTGGTAGCCGTCCGGCGCCCAGATGTCGCCGTTCAGAACGGCCTTCACGGCGGCGATGATGGTGTCGATGCCGGAGGTTTTGGGAATGAAGCCGGAGGCGCTGAGGTCCAGCGCCTTCTGCACCAGGCCATGGTCGTCTGAGGCGGTGACGATGACGATGGGCACGTTGGGGTGCCCCGCCCGGAGATAGATGAGGCCCGAGAGGCCCTGCACGCCCGGCATCCGGAGATCGAGCAGGATCAGGTCAAACGCGTCGTCCTTGCCCAGGATGGCGGTGGCGGCATCGAGCGAACCCGCAAGTGTGACCCTGGCATTGGCGATGCCGCCAAGCAGCGCCTGCTTCAGCGCCTCGCGGAACAGCGGATGGTCATCGACGATCAGGATACGTGTCGCCGCCATTGTCTGAAGCCCCTCCCAGGCTTCCTTCATTCTCCACTATAGGCTGACCTTGTGCAACCCAAGGTCACTCAATGGCCCTGGTCTTGTCCGTCTCGAGGGAGCGCTTGCGGTCAAGGAAGGTGCGGCGCATCCATGGCACGTCGGGCGCTTCCCAGTTGGGGGACAGTCCTACGACCATGTCGAAGAAGGCGATGGCGTTGGCCGGGTTCTCGGCCGCATTCTCGCGGAAGGAGTCCCAGAAGCGCGGATCGTCCGCGACGCCCGATTCGCGCGGTTCCTCGCTGCCCATCTCACCCAGCACGGCGGCGGCGACCGACAGGCAGAAGCTGGTGTAGGCATAGCCCTCCGGCCAGCGCTTCAGGCGGTGATCGATGGTTTCGGGAAGGGCTGGAAGGCCCAGTTCGGCCGGCACGATCGCGGTGATGGGGCGGGCCGCCAGCAGTTCCTTCAGCATCATGCCGGCGGCAAAGAGGGTGAAGTCACGCCGGTCGACGTCGGCCAGGTGCTTGGTCTGGTCGAAGGCCTGCCGCCAGCGCGAGAAGGCTTCCGCCAGCGCCGAATGGTCGACCTCCGCCGCGAGCCCCGTTCCCTTGAACAGGAGCTCGATGTTCTTCTCGAAGCTCCACAGGATGGTGCGGAAGCGGCGCGCCTCATGGGCGAGGTCGTCAACTTTCCGGACTTCGGTCTTGAGGGGCGTCAGCATGGCCACATTGTAGCCCCGCCGGGGTTGCAATCAACGCGTAAATGCCTTGAGCCGCGAAAGGGTTGCAAATCAACGCAATTCGGGGCCAGAAGAGGCAGGAAACAGGGATTTGCCAATGCCGTCGTCGATGTCGAGCGACCTCAAGTCAGGCTCGCTGGTCTACCATGCGGAACCCAAGCCCGGAAAGCTGGAGATCCGCGCCACCAAGCCGCTCGGCAACCAGCGCGACATGGCGCTGGCCTATTCGCCGGGGGTGGCTGCCGTCTCCGAGGCGATCCACGCCGACCCGGCGCTGGTCTCGAAATACACCAGCCGCGCCAATCTGGTGGGTGTCATCACCAATGGCACGGCGGTGCTGGGGCTGGGCAACATCGGGCCGCTGGCGGCCAAGCCCGTGATGGAGGGCAAGGCCGTGCTCTTCAAGAAATTCGCCGACATCGACGTCTTCGACATCGAGGTGGCGGAGACCTCGGTCGAGGGCATGGTGAGCACGGTGGCAGCCCTCGAGCCCACCTTCGGCGGCATCAACCTCGAAGACATCAAGGCGCCCGAGTGCTTCGAGATCGAGGAGCAGCTTCGCCGCCGCATGAACATCCCCGTCTTCCACGACGACCAGCACGGCACCGCCGTGATCGTGGCCGCCGCGGTGACCAATGCGCTGATGCTGGCGGGCAAAGACATTTCCAGGGTCAAGATCGTGGCGAGCGGGGCAGGGGCTGCAGCCTTGGCCTGCCTCAACCAGCTTGTCAGCCTAGGGGCCGATGTTGCCAAGATCTGGGTCACCGACCTTGAAGGCGTGGTCTACAAGGGCCGCGAAAAGCTGATGGACCGCTGGAAGGCGGTCTTCGCGCAGGATACGCCCGCGCGGGGCCTCGCGGAGGTGATGGCGGGTGCTGACATCTTCCTGGGCTTGTCTGCCGGTGGCGTGCTGAAGCCGGAGCTGCTGAAGCAAATGGCGCCCAACCCGCTGATCCTGGCGCTGGCCAACCCCAATCCGGAAATCATGCCGGAGGAGGCCATCGCCATCCGGCCGGATGCCATGATCTGCACGGGCCGTTCCGACTACCCCAACCAGGTGAACAACGTCCTGTGCTTTCCCTACATCTTCCGGGGTGCTCTCGACGTGGGGGCCTCCACCATCAATGAGGAGATGAAGCGCGCGGCCGTCAACGCTATCGCAGGGCTTGCCCGCGAGACGCCGTCAGACGTCGTGGCGCGCGCCTATGGCGGCGAGGCGCGGCTGTTCGGCAAGGACTCACTCATCCCCGCACCCTTCGACCCGCGGCTGATCCTGCGCGTGGCGCCCGCCGTGGCGAAGGCCGCGATGGAGAGCGGGGTCGCCACCCGGCCCATCGCCGACCTCGAGGCCTATGCCGAGCGGCTGCAGCGCTTCGTGTTCCGCTCCGGCTTCGTGATGCGGCAGATCTTCGCTGCGGCCAAGAAGGACCCGAAGCGCGTCATCTATGCCGATGGCGAGGATGAGCGCGTGCTGCGCGCGGCGGAAGTGGTGCTGGAGGAGGGGATCGCGAAGCCCATCCTGATCGGCCGTCCGGCGGTGATCGAGACGCGGCTCAAGCGTTATGGCCTCACCATCCGCCCAGGCCGCGACTTTGACATCGTGAACCCGGAGGATGACCCGCGCTACCGCGACTACGTGGCGAGCTACGTGGACATCGCCGGCCGGCGCGGCATCACCCCCGATGCAGCACGCACCCTGGTGCGCACCTCGACCACCGTCATCGCCGCACTGGCGCTGCGGCGCGGCGAGGCGGATGCGATGATCTGCGGCCTCGAAGGGCGCTTCCGTGGCAAGCTCAGGCATATCCGTGACATCATCGGGCTGGCGCCCGGGGCGCGCGAGTTTGCGGCGATGAGCCTGATGATCACCTCGCGCGGCGTCGTGTTCCTGACCGACACGCATGTGCAGGCCGAGCCGTCCGCCGAAGCGATGGCCGACACGGTGCTGATGTGCGCAGCCCACGTGCAGCGCTTCGGCATTACCCCCAAGGTGGCGCTCGTCGCGCACTCGGACTTCGGCGACTTCGACACGCCGGTGACGATGCGGATGCGCGCGGCGCTGGCGATGATCCATGCCCGCGCCCCCGAACTCGAGATCGACGGCGAGATGCAGGCCGATACGGCGCTGATCGAGGCGGTGCGCCAGCGCAAGCTGCCGTCCTCCACCCTCAAGGGCGAGGCGAACCTGCTGGTCATGCCGGGCCTCACCTCTGCCAATGTGGCCTACCAGATCATGAAGGTGTTCGGCGATGCGCTGCCCGTCGGCCCCATCCTGCTGGGCGCCGCGCGGCCCGCCCACATCCTGACCGGCTCCGTCACCTCGCGTGGTGTCGTCAACATGACAGCGATTGCCGTTGCCGAGGCAGCGACCAATGTGCAGCCCTGATGATCTGACGTTATGACAAAGAAGACTTATCTGATCGGCGTCGACACCGGCGGCACCTATACGGATGCGGCGGTGATCGAGGCGCAAGGCCACAAGGTGGTGGCCTCGGCCAAATCCATCACGACCAAGGGCGACCTGTCGATCGGCGTCACGGGGGCGATCACGGCGGCGGTGGCGAAGCTTCCCGAGGGGCTGAAGCCGGAGGACATCTCGCTCGTCTCGGTGTCCACCACGCTTGCCACCAATGCGGTGGTCGAAGGCCATGGAAGTGCGGTGGGCGTGATCCTCATCGGCTTCGACCAGGCCATGGCGGAGCGCACGGGAATCGCCAAGGCCTTCCCCGGCATGCCTGTCGCCATGATTTCCGGCGGGCATGACCACAATGGCGAGGAGGCGAGGCCGCTGGATGTTGAGGGCCTGTCCAGCGCCATCGCGGGAATGCCGGTCGACGCCTTCGCCATCGCATCCGCTTTCGCGGTGCGGAACCCGGCGCATGAGGCGCGCGCGCGTGACATCATCGCCCAGGCCACGGGCAAGCCTGCAACGCTTTCGACCGAGCTCACCTCCGCGCTCGATGCGCCGCGGCGGGCGCTGACGGCGGTGCTGAACGCCCGCCTCATCTCGCGCGTCTCCATGCTGATCGAGGCGGTGCGCCGCTCGATGCGCGAACTCGGCATCGACTGCCCGCTGATGATCGTGAAGGGCGACGGCACGCTGGCGCTGGCCGAGCGCGTGGCGCTGCGGCCCATCGAAACGGTGCTGTCAGGCCCCGCCGCGAGCCTTGTCGGTGCGGCATGGCTGTGCGGGAAGGCGGACTTCATCATGTCCGACATGGGCGGCACGACGACGGACTTAGGCATACT
>CAIYXE010000155.1 GCA_903930095.1 uncultured Hyphomicrobiales bacterium | reverse complement strand
TTAGGCGTAACCTCGGCCCTCAACCTTTCGGGCGCTGCCATCTGCTTCCAGACGGGCACGACAAACGAACTCAATGTCGAGGACTTCTTCCGCGAGAAGGAGATGGCCTTCCAGCTCATCCGGTTCGACAAGCTCGATGATCTCATCAAGGCCTTTGACGAAGGCAAGTGCGACACCTTCACAACTGACGTCTCTTTCCTCTATGCCGTGCGCCTCAGGCTTGCCAATCCCGACGATGCGATCGTGCTGCAGGACGTGATCTCGAAGGAGCCATTGGGCCCGGTCGTGCGCCAGGGTGACGAGCAGTGGTTCAACATCGTGCGCTGGACACTTTTCGCACTGATCAACGCCGAGGAGATGGGCGTGACGGCGGCGAGCGTCGACCAGTTCAAGGCAGACTCGAAGCGCGCTGACATCCGCCGCCTGTTGGGGCTGGAAGGCAGTTTTGGCGCCGGTCTGGGGCTCGATGCCGACTGGGCGGTGCGCGCCATCAAGGCCACTGGGAATTACGGCGAGATTTTCGAGCGCAACCTGGGTGAGCAGACGCCGCTCCAGATCCGCCGCGGAATCAACGCTCTGTGGAACGCGGGCGGGCTTCTCTATGCACCGCCAGTGAGGTGAGCGGAGACGTTTCTCTTCGCCTGTTCGTCAACCCAGCGAAGGATGGCGGCGGCTTCAGTGGCCTGTTGCCACTCCGGCATCCGGGTTACCGCCCCATTCTGTCCATGAGCCGTCGTAAAGTGCGTGATCCTTTGCGCCGGCAAGGGTCAGGCCCAGCGTCAGGATAGCTGCGGTGATGCCGGAACCACAGGAGGTTATGACCGGTTTCGAGATGTCGATGCCAGCCGAGCTGAAAACCGCTGCAATGGCCTCCGGCGTTTTCAGCGTACCGTCGGGGTTGAGGAGGCTGGCATAGTGGACGTTCTGCGCACCTGGCATGTGGCCGGCGCGGACACCAGGCCTTGGCTCTATTTCCTCGCCCCGGAAACGGGTTGCTGAGCGGGCATCCGCAACGTGTGCGGCGCCGGAGGCCAGTGCGGCAGCGACTTCCTTCATGTCGCGGACCATCGACGGGCGCGTGCGGGCCGTGAAGTGGCGCTCTTGTGGTTTTCGGGCGGGGCCATCCTCGATCGGGCGTCCTTCGGCGAGCCATTTCCTGAGCCCGCCGTCGAGCACGGCGACGTCATCATGGCCGAAATACCTGAACATCCACCAGCAGCGCGCGGCGGAGAAGAGTCCTGCTGCATCATAGGCGATGACGCGCTTGCCATCGCCCACGCCAAGCTTGCGCATGCGCGAGGAGAACTTCTCAGGTGTGGGCAGCATGTGGGGAAGTGGTGATGACGTGTCCGACAGTTCGTCGATGTCGAAGAACTGCGCGCCGGGAATGTGGCCTGCCAGAAACTCCTGCCGGGGGTCACGGTTGGCGGTGGGCAGGTGCCATGAGGCATCGAGGATCGCGATATCAGGCGAATCCAGGTGTGATGCGAGCCATTCGGTGGATACGATGTCGTTGCTCACGGTAGCAGCCTCATGCCTGTATCTGTTCTGTCACATCCGGTACCTGCGGCACCTGTTCAAGCCAGTGGGGAACCGCAAGGCCCTTCTCACGCAGGAAGGCAGGGTTGAAGAGCTTGGACGCATAGCGCGTTCCGTAGTCGCACAGGATGGTCACGATGGTGTGCCCGGGCCCGAGCTGTTTTGCCATGCGAATGGCGCCCGCGACATTCACCCCCGTTGAACCGCCCATGCAGAGGCCCTCGTGCTGCAGCAGGTCGAAGGCGATGGGAATGGCCTCGGCGTCCGGAATCTGGAATGCGTCGTCCACGATTGCGCCTTCGAGATTCGCCGTGATCCGGCCCTGACCGATGCCCTCGGTGATCGAAGAGCCTTCCGACTTGAGTTCCCCGTGCTTGTAATAATTGTAAAGGGCCGCACCCATCGGGTCCGCCAGCGCGATCTTGACGTTCTTGTTCCTGGCCTTCAGGCCCATGGAAACGCCCGCCAGCGTGCCGCCGGAACCGACAGCGGCGACAAAGGCATCCACCTTGCCGTCCGTCTGGGTCCAGATCTCGGGAGCAGTGGTCTCGATATGGGACTGGCGGTTTGCCACGTTGTCGAACTGGTTGGCCCATACAGCGCCCATCGCCTTGGCGAGGCGGCCCGAGTATTTCACGTAATTGTTGGGGTTCTTGTAGGGCACGGCGGGAACTTCGACGAGTTCCGCGCCGAGTTGTCGGAGCGCGTCCTTCTTCTCCTGGCTCTGGGTGTTCGGGATGACGATCACCGTCCTGATGCCCAGCGCATTGGCCACAACCGTGAGGCCTATTCCCGTGTTGCCGGCGGTTCCCTCCACGATCGTGCCACCGGGTGCAAGTTCACCCCGCGCCATTGCGTCCCGGATGATGAAGAGGGCGGCCCGGTCCTTAACTGACTGGCCGGGATTCATGAACTCCGCCTTGCCCAGGATGGTGCAGCCGGTGAGTTCGGAAGCCTTGCGAAGCCTGATCAGCGGCGTGTTGCCGATGGCGGCGATGATGTCTTGCCTGATGTCCATCAGTTAGACATGCCCCATGGGGGCGGGGTTCGTCAAATGAAGGAAGAAATGAGAACTTGCAGTCATGCGCGTTCGCCAATGCTGGATTAAGAGTTTGACAATACCGACCGCAGGCATAGCTTCAGGGATGGCCGGCAGGGAATAGCCTCGTTCTTTTTCGCCATCCCTCGCCTTTCAGTACCGTCCAACCCGGCCTTACAGAAGGCGGCTTATTGAGCACCAGATCGGGTCGATGCAGAAGTTTCACTTGTAGGTTGCCGATCCAGAGGTTTAGCGTATAGTCGAAAAGCTAGTGGAGGGGCAAACATGCGTCGATCATCTGGCCGCCTGAGTGGAACCATTGTGGCACTGCTCTTTGCTCCATTTCTTGCCGCTTGCGAGCAGGAAGGAGACGCGCCGCCGGCGTCTGTCCGGCAAGTCCGGACCATCGAAATCTAGAAGCGGCAGGTTGCGGAGAATCTTTCGCTCACGGGCCGGATAGAGGCGGAAGACGAGATTCCACTGGCGTTCCGTATTGCCGGACGATGACGATCCTTTGCAAAGGCTAAACCGGCATCGCCCGGATCTCGCGCCCCCCGCGAGCCACTTGCGCGCGCGCAAATCTTCTGGGAAAAGAAACAAAAATCAACGGGACTGGGGCGGAAATGACGAAGTTTGGACTTGTGGTTGGCGCAGGCGTTTACGCCATACTTATATCAGGTGCAGCGATGGCCGGTGAGATCGCGCAAGACAACAATC
>CAIYXE010000154.1 GCA_903930095.1 uncultured Hyphomicrobiales bacterium | reverse complement strand
CTCAGATTTCCCGCCTGAGGACCCGCGCAAACATGTCCGCATCACAATTGCCGCCAGACGCGATGACCCCGATCGTGCGGCCCTGCGTGCCGATCCTGCGGTGGAGTGCTGCAGCCAGCGCCACCGCACCGCCTGGTTCCAGCACCAGCTTCAGTTCCGCGAAGGCGAAGCGCATGGCCTCGGCCGCCTCAGCGTCGGTAACGGTCAGGCCTTCACCCACCCGATGCTGGTTAATGGCGAAGGTCATCTCGCCGGGAGAAACCGACATCAAGGCATCACAAATCGAGCCCGAAGGCTTAGCATTGGCCTCAATCCGCCCGCTGGCCAGCGAGCGCGCATAATCGTCGAAGCCCGCAGGCTCCACCGGGTGCACACGTGTTGCGGGCGAGGCCGCCGCCATGGCAAGCGTGATGCCCGCCGTCAGCCCGCCGCCGGAGCAGCAGACCAGCACGGCATCGAGCGTCACGCCGCGCAACCTCGCCTCCTCCGCCAGTTCGAGCCCCGCCGTGCCCTGCCCTGCGATGATGTCGCGGTGCTCAAAAGGTGGCACCAGCACGGCGCACCGCGCTTCTGCATGGGCCGCGGCGATTGCCTCGCGCGACTGCGTGGCGCGGTCATAGGTGACAACCTCCGCGCCGTGGGCGCGCGTATTGTCCTGCTTGATGCGCGGGGTGTCGGCGGGCATCACGATCAGCGCCGGAAGCCCCCGGATGGCGGCAGCGGCCGCAACGCCCTGCGCATGGTTGCCGGAGGAATAGGCCACGACCCCGCCCGGGGCCGACGCGGCATCGAGTTGCGAGATGCAGTTCCACGCCCCCCTGAACTTGAAGGAGCCGGTCCTCTGCAGGCACTCCGCCTTGACCAGCACGCGGCCCCCGCACAGCGCATTGAGCCGTGGCGACTCGATGACCGGCGTCTTCACGGCAAAGCCCTCCAGCCGCCTTGCGGCCAGTGCCACGTCATCGCTTGTCGGCAGCATCATCCATCCCCCACGCAGTCCAGCATAGCGGAAGGCCGCCGGGGTTTGCTAGAACTTAGGTCTGCAAACCGGAACAGACCATGACCCGCGATCCCCGCTACGACATCCTCTTCGAACCCGTCCGCATCGGCCCGCATGTGGCGCGCAACCGCTTCTACCAGGTGCCGCATTGCAATGGCATGGGCCACCGCGATGCCTCGGCGCTGGCCGCCATGCGCGGCATGAAGGCGGAAGGCGGCTGGGCCGTGGTCTGCACCGAGATGGTGGAGATCCACCACACGGCGGATGTTTCGCCCTATGTCGAGCTCCGCCTGTGGAGCGATCACGACATTCCCATGCTGGCGCGCATCGCGGAGAAGGTTCACGCGCATTCCTCGCTGGCGGGCATCGAGCTCTGCCATTCAGGCTATACTGCCAGCAACCTCGCCACCCGCGAGGTGCCCATTGCCGCCAGCCCGATGCCCACCGCCAGCTATTTCAACGATCCCGTCACCGCGCGCGGCATGGACCGCGAGGACATCCGCAACCTGCGCCGCGCCCACCGCCAGGCAGCACTGCGCTCAAAGCAGGCGGGCTTCGACCTCGTCTATGTCTATGCCGGCCACGGGCTGGGGATCTTCCAGCACTTCCTGTCACGCGCCACCAATTTCCGCACGGATGAATATGGCGGCTCGCTGGAGAACCGCGCCCGCCTGCTGCGCGAGGTGATCGCGGACACCAAGGACGCCGTCGGCGATGCCTGCGCCGTGCCGGTGCGCATCGCCATGCATGAGTTCAACGGCTCCGCAGGCCTTGAGCCCGCCGAGGTCGAGGATGCCATCGCCATGATGGCGGAACTCCCCGATCTGTGGGACCTCTCACTCTCCGACTGGTCGAAGGATTCCCAGACCTCGCGCTTCGCCGAGGAGGGCTTCCAGGAGCCCTATATCAAGGGTGTGAAGAAGCTCACCACGAAGCCCGTGGTGGGTGTGGGCCGCTACACCTCGCCCGATGCGATGGTGCGCGTCATCCGGCAGGGCATCATGGACATGATCGGCGCGGCGCGCCCCTCGATCGCCGACCCCTTTCTTCCCAGCAAGATCGAGCAGGGCCGCCTGGACGACATCCGCGAATGCATCGGCTGCAATGTCTGCGTCACCCATGATTTCACCATGACGCCGCTCCGCTGCACCCAGAATCCCTCGATGGGCGAGGAATGGCGGCGCGGCTGGCACCCGGAGAAGATCAGGCCGAAGGAGGAAGACAAGCACATCCTCGTCGTCGGCGCGGGCCCCGCGGGGCTGGAGGCCGCCCGCGCCCTGGGCCAGCGCGGCTATCAGGTGACGCTGGCGGATGCCGCCGCCGAGGCCGGCGGCCGCGTCGCACGCGAGTGCCGTCTCCCCGGCCTTTCCGCCTGGAGCCGGGTGCGCGACTGGCGCATGCTGCAGATCAACAAGATGCCCAATGTTTCGCTCTACCTCGAAAGCGAGATGACGCCCGAGACCATCGCGGAGCTGGGGGCGGACCATGTGCTTCTCGCCACCGGCTCCGAATGGCTGCGTGACGGCACGGGCCGCCACTTCGTGCATCCCTGCCCGGCGGCGGACAGCGCCGACGTGCTGACGCCGGACGACATCATGGCAGGGCGCCGCCCGGGCTCGGCATCCGTGGTGCTCTACGACGACGATCACTACTACATGGGCGGCGTGCTGGCGGAACTCCTCGCGCGGGAAGACCATGCCGTAACACTGGTGACCCCCGCCGCCGTCGCCTCCTCCTATACCAAGGCCTCGCTCGAGCAGAAGGCGATCCAGGCGCGGCTGCTGAAGCTCGGCGTCAGGATCATTGCCAACCATGCCGTGTCGGCCATCGCCCGCGACCACGTGACCCTCGACTGCGTGTTCACCGGTGAGCCGGTACGGCTCGAGGCGGGCGCATGCGTGCTCGTCACCTCGCGCCGGCCGGTTGACGGGCTCTGGCATGCGCTCGAGGGGCAAGGCGTGGCGGCATCGCGGGCGGGCGACTGTTTCGGGCCGGGCACCATCGCGGCGGCTGTTCATTCCGGGCGGAAATTCGCGGAAGCCTTCGGCAAGCCCACGCCGGATTTCCTCGACCTTCCCTTCCGTCGTGAGGTGACGGCCCTCAGCTGACCCAGAAGCTGCCTCAATCCTGCCGAAAGAAAGCACTAGACAGAGCGCAATTATGACTCCATTCACGGTTGTGATCGAGTGTGAATGTGGTCAAGCCAGGGGAAACAACAGTGCTGTCTCGCCGCGCCTTCAACCGTCGTCTTCTTGCCATGGGCAGCATGCTCGCCATGGGCTCCGGTCTCGCGAGAGCGGAGGAGCAGGTGTTGACGAGCTCGCTTGGCGGGGCCACGCGGCAGGCAAACCCCGGCAATCCGAAGCTTGCGACCCAGACGGAAGTGGTGGCCGGCCAGAACCAGGCGCCGATGCTGGGCGCTGCCTCATTCGAGGTCCTGCAGGGCGCCATCGCCATGTACGAGGAATTCGTGGCGGGCGGCGGCTGGCAGCCGCTGGAGTCCAGAACGCTGAAGAAGGGCGCCAAGGGCGATGCCGTTCTGGCTCTCCGCCAGCGCCTGGTGCTGGAGAATTATGTTCCCTTCGATACGCTGGGCCTCGCGCAGGCCGCCGTCTACGACGATGAACTCGAGGAAAGCGTCCGCGCCTTCCAGATCAACCATGGCGTGCTGCCCTCCGGCATCATGGGCGAGAAGACGCTGGCCGAACTCAACATCCCCGCTGATACCCGGCTCGGCGCGCTGCGTGAAAACCTCGGGCGCGTCGAGGCCTATGCGCAGGGCCTGACCGACCGCTCCATCCTCGTCAACATCCCCGGCGCCCAGCTCGAGACGGTCGAATTCGGCCGTGTCTATTCCCGCCACAACATTGTGGTCGGCAAGCTGGAGCGTCCCTCCCCGACACTCGCCTCGACGGTGAGCGACATCAACTTCAATCCCTATTGGAAGATCCCGGCCTCCATCGTGGCGCGCGACATCGTGCCGAAGTACATGGAGGACCCGTCCTATCTCGACACGAACCACATCCGCGTCTTCGACGGTGTGGGCGGGCCCGAGATCGACCCGCTGTTCATCGACTGGCCCTCGACCGACCCGGAGCGCTACTTCTTCCGCCAGGAGCCGGGCGCCCACAATTCGCTGGGCACGGTGAAGATCAATTTCAAGAACGACCACATGGTCTACATGCACGATACGCCCCACCGCGAGGCCTTCGGCCGCAACCTGCGCTTCGAAAGCTCGGGCTGCGTGCGCATCGACCAGGTGGAAACCGTCATCAAGTGGATCCTCGACAGCACCGCTTCGCCGCTGACCGCCCAGGACTATGAGATGATCGTCGCCAATGTCGAGCAGTACGACCAGCAGATCGACAACGGCCCCGACGTGCGCTGGATGTACCTCACCGCCTGGGCCACCGAAGACGGCCGCGTGAACTTCCGCCCCGACGTCTACGGCCTCGACGGCACAGGCTTCATCTACGGCCAGCCGCAGCCCAAGACGTTCTGAACTGATTTGGCCCTTCGTCCTCTCCCGCGCGCGGGAGAGGAGGGGGACCCAACGCAGTTGGGGAAGGTGAGGGACCGCGAACTCCGGATCAAGGGCAGCGCCCGCATCCCCTCATCTCCCCGTTGCATGCGCAACGGGCTCCTTCTTCTCCCGCAGTAGGAGCGGGAGAAGACCGAACAGCGCGGGGTTTCGCGGTTCGCGTTGCACAATTACTCCCGCAGTTCTATCCCTTGCTCCGGCAACAAACCGGACAGGACAATGACCCGCAGCTATTTCGCCCCCACCGGCGGCCACCCGCCGCAGACCGAACTTCTGACCGGGCGCGCCGTGTTCACCGAGGCTTACGTGGTCATTCCCAAGGGCGTCATGCGCGACATCGTGACAAGCCTCCTGCCCTTCTGGGACAAGACGCGGGCCTGGGTGATCGCCAGGCCGCTCTCAGGCTTTGCCGAGACCTTTTCGCAATACATCATGGAAGTCGCCCCCGGAGGCGGCAGCGACAAGCCGGAGCCGGAGCTTGACGCGCAAGGCGTGCTCTTCGTGGTCGAAGGCGAGATGGTGCTGACGCTCAACGGCGAGCGCCATCTGATGAAAGCCGGAGGCTATGCCTATCTGCCGCCCGGCGCAGCCTGGACACTCAGAAATGAATCAGACGCCCCCGTCCGCTTCCACTGGGTGCGCAAGGCCTATGAGCGGGTGGAGGGGATTTCGCTGCCCGATGCCTTCATCACTTCCGATGACGCCGTGACGCCCGTCGCCATGCCGGGCACCAACGGGACATGGGCAACATCGCGCTTCGCCGACCCCAACGACATCCGCCATGACATGCATGTGAACATTGTGACCTTCGAGCCCGGCGGCACGATCCCCTTCGCCGAGACGCATGTGATGGAACACGGCCTCTATGTGCTCGAAGGCAAGGCCGTCTACCGCCTCAACAATGACTGGGTGGAGGTCGAGGCCGGTGACTTCATGTGGCTGCGCGCCTTCTGCCCGCAGGCCTGCTATGCGGGCGGGCCCGGGCGCTTCCGCTACCTGCTCTACAAGGACGTGAACCGTCACATGAAGCTGAAGAGCCCGTTCGCGCGCTAAAGCTCAGGGCGCCTCGATCAGCGGCGGAAGGCTCCAGCGGCCATCGAGGGCCTCGGGCTTCGGACCATAGAAGCGGCCGGCGAAGAAGAACGGTCCTCTGGGGGCGGGCAGCCAGTTCGATTCCTTGCCGGGGCCCGGATTGTCCGCCTGCATATAGATTTCAAGCGAACCATCCGCACCCAGCGTGAGGCCCGGCGTGCGATCGCCGATCGAGTAGCGGTTCAGCGGATTATCGACCAGGAAGCGCTGCGGCAGACTATACATGGTGATGGACCAGAACTCTGTGACCGGCGGCAACTGGCCGGGCTCGAAGCGCAGCACCCAGCGCCGGTTTCCATCGAGAAGCTTGCCGTCACTGCCAGTCTGCTGGCTGCCATAAACCGCCTCTTCCTTGGAGTTGGCGTAAATGCCCAGCATGGCGCCATAATTGCGTTTCGTGATGTAGCCTTCGCCAAGCTCTTCCCGGGTGCCGAACAGCGCACGCGAATCCTTCAGCTGAACAGCGCCATCCTTCAGCGCCTTGGCTGCCTCGGCGATGCCCGCCTCCATTGCGGCCCTGATCTCCGGTGAAAGTGCCGCGGCATCGAAGGCCACACCGGGGCCAATGCCGATGCGGGCAAACCGCGCGAACATATCCTGTTCCGAAGCAACCGTGGGCATGAAGGGCAGAAGCGCGTTGAGATAGGAGATGAAGCCTAGTCCTTCGGCCTTTGCTGCGTCCCACACCGGCCAGCCGATGGCGGGCGCCGGAGCAGGTGCAACAGCGCCTGTGAATTGTGAGAGCGGCGTCAGCTTGTAGCCAGCTTGCACCGCCTGCATCGCGGCCACGTCATCAGGGCCTGAAAGCTGGGTGCGGGTCAGCGTTCCCACAAACTCGGTTTCGGCAATGAACACCTTGTCGATGCCAGATGGGATATCCCCCGTCCAGCGCGGACCCACGAACATGTAGGTTCCGGCCTCCCGGCCCGTGGTGCGGACACCGGTATAGGCAAAATTATGCGTGTACAGATCAAACCACTGGTTCACATAGTAGCGCGGCGCCGGCACGGCCGGCAGCGAGAGCACCATGGGCTCCGCCCGCAGGTCAAGCCAGGCCCATGAATAGGGCGTGTCGTTGTTGGGCGTCACGATATCGGTGTCAGCGGGCGTTGCTGACCTCGCATAGTGCCGGAACTGGTTGAACCCGCCAACGTAACCCGCAAACGACGTGTTCTGGGTCTGGTTATACATGGTCTGGTAGCCCTGCAGCGGCGCATAGGCATAGGCCCATGCCTCACGCGCGATGGCTTGCGCCTCGTCCGGGGTGAGGGCCGCCTCACCCCATGACGGTCTGACCGCCAGAGGCGCCAAGGCGGAAAGCGCCAGGGCGGAGAAAAGGCGCCGGTTGATGGACAATGACATGACGATTCCTCCTCGCTGCGGTTTCAGACCTTGGCCTATTTCACCAGCTCGATGTCGTTGAGCTGCCAGGTCTTGTCGAAATAGGGCTCGGTTGCCGCATAGAAGCGGAAATAGGGGAACCAGCCCTTGCCGGGCGTGGTCTTGATCCAGTTCGGCGCATTGGCCGGCCGCTCCGGCCCGAAATAGACATCCACCGAGCCATCGGCATTGGTGGCAAGGTCGGGCTTGCGCGAGCTCAGGTCTGCCGCACCCTGATCCGTCATCAGGGGGCCGCGTGTCACGTTGTCATAGAGCGTGATGGACCAGAACTGCTTCACCGGCGGGTTGGGCTCAACATGCATCCGGTAGGTCTTGCCGCCATCGAGCCAGTTGCCGTCCTTGTCCTTCGAGGTTTCAAGATAGACCTGCCCGAAGCCCACGATGCGGCCCTGCATGCCGGTCGACATGGCGATCGCCTCGTAGAACCAGGAGGAGCGCTCGTCGAACTGCACGCGGGTTTTGTCCGGCGCCTCCTGGTCGAGGTCGAACAGCACCGCATATTCCCACTGCTTGCCGGGATAGACGGAGGCACCCTCATAGCGCTTGTCATAGGCAATGGTGCGCGCCATCAGCTCGCCGACCTTGGCGGCATCCGTCAGGATCTTCGCCTGGCGCGCATCCGGATTGAAGGGCTTGCCCGGCGCAATGCCGAGCGGGGCCAGCATGCCGAACATCATGCGGTCACGCGGGGCCACCGGCTCATCGGCATAAAGCTCGGCAAGCAGCTTCCAGTAGTCCAGTGTGTCGGGCTGGGCCGATTGCCAGGCGCGTCCGCCCACCTCGGCGAATTTGGTGGGCTGAGGATTGTCGCGCTGGTCCCAGCCATAAATGCTGAACTTGCGGAGCGTGGCATCGGCCACTGCCTTGTCCGGATCAAGCCCGCGCGTGCCGAACCACACCTGGTTGCTGGGCGCGCGGAACACGCGGTAGCCCGGCGCATCGATGTCTGGGCTGCCCGGCGGCAGGATCAGGTACTTGCCACCCTCACCCTTGTCAGGCCCTGTCTGGCCCATGTCGGTGATCGGCTGCTGCCAGATGTCCATAACGCCGCCCGCCGTCAGGCCTTGCGGCACGTCCACCACCATCGGGCCCTGCTTCGCCAGGTCCCAGAAGCTGAAGGCATAGAGGGTGGTGATGTTCGGCGTCAGCATGCCCGCCTTGTCAGCCAGGTTGCGGTAGAACATGATGTCACCGTTGGCGGCCCCCAGGGTCTTGGCCTGGGCATCATAAAGCGCCTTGAATCCGACGGCGGGAAGCGCCCAGATATAGGCCTGCGTGGCGCGCTGGAAATCCATCTCGTCATAGAGCCGGTCAGCCGTCTCCCGGCTGGGATAGCCATTCTCCAGCGTGAGATCGCCAAGCCTCGTTGGCACGGCTTGGGATGAGGCGGCAGAGGCAGGTGCTGCTGCCCAGATCGCCGCACTGAAGGCAAACATCGCTGCCGACGTCAGAAGTGTCCGGTGAATGGCCATGTCCTGTGCTCCTTGCGCTATGCACATCTCATAGTTGAAGCCGCGATACCGATGAAGTAGCCTGCTGATACAGAAATGGTATCGCGTGTCCGCCATGTTCGACCGCCTGAAAGCCGCGCTTGTCCTTGCCGAGACCCTGAACTTCCATCGTGCCGCCGAACGGCTGGACATGAGCCAGCCGCATCTCACGCGCATCATCAAATCGCTTGAAGGGGACATGGGCATCACCCTGTTCGAGCGCGGGCCGCAGGGCGTCTGCCTCACGCCGGACGGCGCGCGCGCCCTCGAGGAGGCGGCGGTTCTCGTCAAGGCGGAGGCCGTCTTCACCCGAAAGATCGAGGCGCTGCGCAGCAGCGCATCAGAGACGCTGCGGATTGCGGTCGGCGCCTTCATCTCCCAGTCATGGGCGAGTGCCGCCGTCACCGCCATGAAGGCCGCCGACGCCGGCATCGCGATCAGCCTCAGGGAACTCGACTGGTGGAAACTCTCCGAGGCGGTCCACGACGGCGAATTCGATCTCGCCATCGGCGAGTTGAGCGAGGCGAACAAGAACCCGGATCTTGCGAAGGAACCCTTCCCCGAGCGCGAAGGCAGCATCATCGTGCGCGGCGGTCACCAGCTTGCCGGCCGCAACCAGGTGACGCTGGAGGAGCTTGCGCGCTTTCCCCTGGCCGGGCCGCGCCTGCCGGGCCGCATCGCCCAGCTACTGCCGCCAGCCTGTGGATTGGGGGCCCTGTCGGAGGACGGGCGCTTCTTCGTCCCCATCATCGAATGCGCAACGCCGCGCTCGATGATCGACGTCGTGTCGGCCTCCAACGCCGTCTGCATGATCTGGCCGGAATACTGCACCGATCAGTTGAAATCCGGCGCGCTCAGCGCATTGCCCTTCCACCCGCCGTGGCTGAAGGTGGCGCAGGGCATCATGTACCGGCGGAACCAGCCGCTGTCGAAAGCCGCACTCGCCTTCCGCGCCATGGCACGAAGCGCCGAGCGGCAATACTTCCGGCACCGTTCGCAATGACACGGCAGGCTGCAGCGCGCGCTTCCTTCGCCGAACTCTTCACCCCCAAGCTCGTCACCGTGCTGCGTGAGGGCTATGGCCTCAGGCACCTGCGCATGGATGCGGTGTCGGGCCTCACCGTGGCGATCGTGGCGCTTCCCCTCTCCATGGCGATCGCCATCGCGTCGGGCGCAACGCCGGCGCAGGGGCTCTACACGGCGGCCGTGGGCGGCTTCATCGTCTCCCTCCTCGGCGGCTCGCGCTTCCAGATCGGGGGGCCCGCGGGCGCCTTCATCGTGCTGGTGGGTGCGACCGTCGCGGCGCATGGCATGGATGGGCTGATCCTCGCCACGCTCGTCTCGGGCGTGCTGCTGGCGCTCATCGGCTTCCTCAGGCTCGGCACCTTCATCAAGTTCATTCCCTTCCCCGTCACGGTTGGTTTCACCGCGGGGATTGCCATCATCATCTTCGCCAGCCAGCTGAAGGAACTCCTCGGCCTGACATTGCCAGGACCGGAGCCGGGTCCGCTCATCGAGAAATTTCCCATGCTGTGGCAGGCGCTTCCCACGCTCTCGCCCTGGGCGCTCGTCCTGTCGCTCGGCACGGCGGGGGTGATCCTGGGACTCAGGGCGCTGCGCCCGCACTGGCCGGGCATGCTGATCGCCGTGGCGCTCGCCGCGGCGGCCACCGCCCTTCTGGGCCTGCCGGTCGCCACCATCGGCTCGAAGTTCGGCGGCATTCCGAACATGCTGCCCGCGCCGTCCCTGCCGGAGATGTCATGGGCAAAGCTCGTTGCGGTGCTGCCAGCCGCCATCTCCTTCACGCTGCTGGGGGCGATCGAGTCGCTGCTCTCCGCCGTGGTGGCGGATGGCATGACAGGCCGCCGCCACCGCTCGAACTGCGAACTCGTCGCGCAAGGTGTGGCCAATGTGGCCTCAGCCCTGTTCGGCGGCTTCTGCGTGACGGGCACCATCGCGCGGACTGCCACGAACGTGCGCGCGGGCGCGCATGGGCCGGTGTCGGGCATGCTGCATGCGGTCTATATCCTGCTGTTCATGGCGATTGCCGCGCCGCTCGCCGCCTTTATCCCGCTCGCGGCCCTGGCGGGCGTTCTCGCCATCGTCGCCTGGAACATGGTGGAGAAAAGCGCCATCGCCGTGCTGCTGCGCTCGGGCTGGGGTGATGCCGCCGTGCTCTCCGCCACCTTCTTCCTCACCATCTTCCGCGACCTGACGGAGGCGATCATCGTCGGCTTCGCGCTGGGTTCGGTGCTGTTCATCCACCGCATGTCGCAGGCGACCGCCGTCGAGACGGACACGCCCTTCGTGGGCGAGGACATGGCCGATTCGGCCCAGCCGCGCGGCAGCTACGACGATGCAATCGCCGCCAATCCGGATGTGGTCATCTACCGCATCACGGGGGCCTTCTTCTTTGGCGCCGCGGCCTCGATCGCCTCCGTGCTGGACCGCATCCAGGACACGCACAAGGCGCTGATCGTCGATTTCTCGGCGGTGCCCTTCCTCGATTCAACCGGCGCGCATGTGATGGAGGGGCTCGCCCGCAAGACGGCGCGGCGCGGCGTCAGCCTGTTCGTGGCGGGTGCCAACCCCGATATCCGCCGGGCGCTTCTGACCCATGGCGTCAGGCCGCCAGAGGTGCACTTCACCGCCTCGACAGCCGAAGCGCTCAGCCGCTTCCGCGCCGCGCCGCCCGCCTGAAGCGGGCAAGGACCGGCCAGCGCCGCCGGCCGCCCTGCAGGCGCGAGAGACCGTGCTCGGTCTTGTTCCAGTGGAAGGGCGCGGTCATGAACTGCCACAGCGCCAGCCACGCGGCG
>CAIYXE010000153.1 GCA_903930095.1 uncultured Hyphomicrobiales bacterium | reverse complement strand
GAGGGCGAGGTCTTCAGCGCCGGCAATTCCCAGCACCTCACGGACTGGTACTCGCCATCCCACATCATCCACGGCTTCATCTTCTATTGGCTGCTATGGCTGGTGGCGTGGAAATGGCCGCTGGGCGCGCGGCTCACCACCGCGACGGCGGTGGAGGCCGCCTGGGAGGTCTTCGAAAACACGCCCTTCATCATCAACCGCTACCGCGCGGCGACGATCTCGCTCGACTATTTCGGCGACAGTGTTCTCAACTCCGTCTCCGACATCCTGATGATGGTGCTGGGCTTCTGGCTGGCGAGCCGGCTGCCGGTGTGGGCCACGGTGGCAATCACCGTGGCGCTCGAACTCTTCGTGGGGTTCATGATCCGGGACAACCTCACCCTCAACATCATCATGCTGGTCTGGCCGAACGACGCGATCCGGCAGTGGCAGATGGGTGGCTAGCCGCACGGCCGCGCATCATGGCTTTATCGGTGGTTCACCCCAATGCCGCCGCCAGATTGCGGTCAGGACATTGGAGAAATCATCCGTCCATGGCGGAACGGCGGTGTCCGCAGAGGTCCTGACCCAGGCTGGGTCGGCATCGATGCCCGGAAGTGAGCCAGGCGTTTTTCCCACGATCACGACATTCGGAACGACATCGCGCTGGGACTCGTCAGGGGTCCAGATGTTTCGTTCGGGGCGGCTGCGCCAGGAGTCGAGCCCGCGCTGGCGGGCCGCGGCCTCAACGACGCTCGACAGTTCCATGTATCGATTGGAGACGTGGAACAGCGCGAGCCCCCCTGGCTTCAGCTTGTCCAAATAGATGCCGAGTGCTTCGGTTGTGAGGAGATGTGCGGGGATCGCGTCCGATGAGAAGGCATCGAGGACAATCAGGTCGAAGCGCGCGGAGGGTTCCCCTGCCAGCATGAGGCGGCCGTCGCCAAGCACGATTCCCGCAGGCGGCCCGCATTGGGTGAGGAAGGTGAAGTAATTCGGGTCGCTGGCGATCCGCACCACTTCGGGATCGATCTCGTAGAAAGTCCAGGATTCGTCATGCTGTGAAAGACAGAGCAGCGATCCGGCGCCCAGCCCCACCAGTGCCGCGTCAATGGAGCCACCCTGCGCCGCCCGCAAGTGCCGGATGGCGCTGCCGAAGGGTCCGGCGGAAAAGTAATAGGCCTGGGACTCGGGCCTTCCGGTGAGCGGCTGTCCCGCATCGTCCTTGATGCGCTGAGTTCCGTGCATCGTGCTGCCGTGAAACAGGCTGTGGAGCTGGCCATCCTCGGACAAGCGCACGCCAACGACGCCATAGAAGCTGCGCGATTGCACGAGCGGCGCGGCGTCCGTAAAGGCCATCGCAAGGCTCAAGGGGATGGCGAGGGTCAGAAGCCCCGCTGCAAACGGCTGGCGGCGCAGGACGAAACCTGCCCCGATCATGATGATCGCCCACGCCCCGAGGAATACCGCAGTATTCGCCAACGCGGCAAATGCCAGCAATACGCAGGATGCCGCTGCGGCCAGCCAGAGCCGCTGCGGATCTTTCGCCATTCCGCGCCGGGACAGCCCGACCGCCAGGAAGGCAGCGCTTATCAGCAAAGGATATTCGAGTATGCGACTGAACAGGTTGGGCGCCACGAGGCCTGCCAGAATTCCGCCCAGCACGCCGCCCAGAGACACCAGAAGATAGAATTCCGTCAGGCGCTCCGGCGGAGGACGTAGACGCGCCAGCTCGCCATGGCAGGCGAGCATGAGCACGAAGGACAGCCCGAGGCAGACGGGCAGCAAGGCAATGGTGGAGGCGGTAAAAATGCTGAAAATCGAAAGGGGAAGGCCATAGACGACCAAACGCCGGATAATGGCCTCATGCGGGATCAGCGGCCGCGACTGGAAGGCGATGATAAAGGTGAGGAGATAGAGCGCCAACGGCACGACCCAGATGAAGGGTGCGGACACGAGGTCCGTCGTGATGAAAGCAGTAATGCTGATCAGAAGACCGCTCGGCACCAGAGCCAGCGCCAGCCATGAGAGTCTGAGGGACAATGGCGCCGGGGTGGCTTCACCCAACGTCTCCGCCCCTGCCCCGGATGACTTCGCGCCGCGGCCTGCGACTGTCGCGCACAAGCCGATCAGGATCGCAAGCAGCACATAGGCGATGCTCCATGCGATCGTCTGCGGTTTGAGGCCGGCAAGGGGCTCGATGACGAAGGGATAGGCCAACAGGGCCGCGAAGCTTCCGGCATTACTGGCGGCATAGAGGAAATATGGATCCCGCGACCGCGCCTGCCCGGCCCGGGCATACCACGCCTGCAGCAGCGGCGCCGTGGCAGAGATCGCGAAGAAGGGCGCCCCCACAGAGGCGGCGAACAATCCGATAAGCCAGAAGGCCTGCCCGCTCTCAGGCGGCACTTGCCAGCGTGCGGAAATGCCGATGGGCAGGCTGGTCATCGCCAGCAGCAAGACGGCGGCATGTATCAGCGCCCCACCACGGAGGCTGACGTAGCGTACCAGAAGATGGGCATAGGCATAACCCGCGAGGAGCATGGCCTGGAAGAAGACCAGCGCCACCGACCACACCGCCGCGGAGCCCCCAAGCTTGGGCAGCGCCATCTTCGCGAACATCGGCTGCACCGCAAACATCAGCAGGGCGCTGGTGAACAGCGTGGCGCTGAACAGCAGGGCGACGGCGCTCTGATTGCTCAGATCCCGGCCCTGACCCTCCGATCCGACAGCTTCCATCGTTCCCTCTGTTTCTATCCAGGATTACATTTATTGACAATTATGGCTTTAGCGGAGATTAAGCCGCAAGACGAGAGCATGATTTTGCGCGGGTTCTTATCGACCTGTTCAGCCCCGCAGCGCCGAGGGCGGCCTGCCATACCTCGCCCTGAAGCTCCGCGAGAACAGCGGCAGGGAGGAGAACCCGCAGGCGACCGCGATCTCGCGCATGCTCATGGTGGAATAGGTGATGAGGCGCTCGGCCTTCTCGAGCCTGAGCTTGAGGTAGAAGCCCATGGGGCGCTCGTGGAGCTTCTCCGCGAAGAGACGCTCCATCTGGCGCACCGAGAGCCCGGCAAGCCTGGCCAGGGCTGGGGCGTCGAGCGGGTCTTCCCCCTGCTCTTCCATGGCGGTGATGATCTTCAAGAGCCGCGCGTCCGTCGTGCCGTAGCGCGCCGCGGCGGGAAGCCGTGCCTGGGCGGGCTGCTCGGCGGAGCGGTAATGGACGAGCTGGTCCGCCACCAGCACGGCGAGGGGGCGGCCCAGCAGACGGCCGATCCAGTCCAGCATCATGTCGATGGCCGCAGCACCACCGGCAGACGTCATGCGGTCACGGTCGGTGACGTAAAGGGCTTGCTCGGCAAGCACCAGGCGGTAGCTTTCGCGGAAGCCCGGCAGGCTTTCCCAGTGGCAGGTGGCGCGGTAGTCGTCGAGGAGGCCCGCCTCCGCCAGGATGAAGGGGCCGGTGTCGATGGCCGCCAGCAGCACGCGCTTTCTTGCCAGCGCCTTGACGGCAGACAGCATGGGGCGGGTGATGCCCTTCTCGGGCTCGTAGCTGGCGGAGATCACCGCCATGTCGGGCCTGCCGATCCCGGCCAGCCCGCCGGAGACGGAGACAGGAATGTCGTTCGATGCCGCGACCGGCTGACCGTCCACCGAGATGAAACGCCAGGAGAAGGTGTCTGCCCCCGCGAAACGGTTGGCCACGCGGAGCGGCTCGAGCGCGCCATAAAGCGCGATCATCGAGAACCTTGGCACCAGCAGGAATGCCACGTCGTATCTGGCCATGGCGGGAAAAGAAAAGCAGCTGGCGAAAAAAGTCAAATGCTGATTCCCCGGGCGGCCTAGGCTCCGCCTCCACAGACAGGAGGATTCCATGCAGCCCAAAGTCATCATCACATGTGCCGTCACAGGCGCGGGCGACACCGTCGGCAAGCACCCGGCCATTCCGGTGACGCCGGAGCAGATCGCCAATTCGGCGCTGGAAGCCGCAAGCGCCGGGGCCACCGTCGTGCATTGCCATGTGCGCGAACCCTCGACCGGCAAGGGCTCCCGCAAGGTCGAATACTATGCGGAGGTGATGGAGCGCATCCGGGCCCGCAACAGGGAGGTCATCATCAACCTCACCGCCGGCATGGGCGGCGACGTGGAGATTGGTTCCGGCGCCAGACCGCTCGAATTCGGACCCGGCACGGATTGCGTCGGGCCCGAGGAGCGGCTGATCCACGTGAAGGAACTGCGGCCAGAGATCTGCACGCTGGACTGCGGCACGCTGAATTTCGGCGACGGCAATGCCATCGTGGTACAGACGCCCACGCAGCTGCGCGAGCAGGCGAGGCTGATCAAGTCCTATGGCGTGAAGCCCGAGATGGAGATCTTCGACTCCGGCAATCTCTGGTTCGGCAAGCAGCTCTGCGCGGAAGGGCTGATCGAGGGCCCGCCGATGTTCCAGCTCTGCCTCGGCATCCCGTGGGG